>ONRO01000078.1 GCA_900320235.1 uncultured Eubacteriales bacterium | reverse complement strand
GATATGATTGATTACGGTAATTCTTTTGATAAACTTACAGAATAGTAATGGTAAGAAAAAGTTTGTACCGCGGGAGTGCAACAGTACTTCTCTGTCAGAGTGCAGTGTATACGGAGCGATAGCGCGTCAAGGGTGCAGCACCCCAAGGGCACTTCCTGCGGGCGCGTCACGCTGCCGTGCCGCCGGCGCAAGGGAGGGTTGATTTTGTATTGTGGAAATGATAAAATATTTATGTTTGAAATGGAAATCGGGTTCCCTTGAATCTGGGTTAAACGGAGGAGTATGAATGAATATTGTTTGGATTAAAAAAGCAGCGGCCTGTGTGATGGCAGCGGCTTTTGCCGGTAGTCTGTGTTTTTCAGTGCCGCATGCTTTTTGCAGCAGCAGTATTATAGCTTCTGCTGTGAGTAATGATGTGATCAGTAGCGGTCGGTGCGGTGAAAATGTTTGCTTCCAGCTTTCTTCTGACGGTACTCTTACTATCAGCGGAAACGGTAAAACAGACAACTATCAGAGAACTGAATCGCCGTTTTATAATAATGATAAAATCAAAACTGTTATTATCAAGGAAGGTGTGACAACTGTCGGGGACAGCCTGTTCCTTAATTGCAGCAGACTTACTGAGGTCAGAATTGCTGATACAGTCAAAAAGCTTTGCTGGAATTCTTTTTATGGCTGCTGTGCCCTGACGGATATTGAGATCCCTCAAAGTGTTACATACATCGCAACAGACGCTTTTGACGGCTGCGTTAATCTGAGAAATATTGAGATTCCTGACAGCGTTACTTATATCGGTGAAGAGGCTTTTTATGACTGTACTTCGCTGGAAAATATCAGACTGTCAAAAAACCTTAAAAGAATCGGCAAATGCGCTTTCAGATATTGCAGCTCTCTCAGGAATATCGTGATCCCACAGGGAATAACTGAAATTGAAGATGGTCTTTTCTTCGGCTGCAGCTCTCTGGAGAGTGTCAGCATTCCGCAGAAAATCAATAAAATCGGCAGTTCTGCTTTCTCCGGCTGCTCAGCTTTGAAAACTATCAGCATACCTGCCAGTGTTGTGAATATCGGTAGCGCAGCTTTTTTTGAATGCAGCTCGCTGAAAAGTGTTTCGATTCCGGACAGTACAAAAACTCTTGGCAACAGGGCTTTTTCTTACTGCTCAGCCCTCGAAAGTGTTGATACAGGTGAGGGGATAACTGCAATTCAGGATAAAACATTCCTCGGTTGTTCAAAACTTTGCAGGATTGATCTCGGACAAAATGTTTCGTCATTAGGAAAAAAAGTATTTGAAAAATGTTTCAGTCTGACTGAGTTTTCAGTTCCGCTAAACGTTAAATATATTCCGGCAGGCTCGTTTCTCGATTGCAGCAGACTTACTGATGTGACTATCCATGAGGGTGTCAGCAGTATCGGAGAAAGAGCTTTCTCACAGTGCAGCTCGCTCAGAAAAATCAATATTCCTTCGTCTGCGGTATCAATAGATGATTCCGCCTTCTGGAACTGCAAAAGTCTTGTGAGCATTAATATACATAAGAATAATAAGAATTATACTTCTGTTGACGGAATAGTTTTCAATAAAAACAAAACAATGCTTATCTGCTACGGTGCAGGCAGGAATTATGATAGCTTTTATATTCCTGCATGTGTTACAAGAATCGGGAAGGGTGCTTTCTACGGCTGCGAAAAGCTTAATAATATTACTATTCCCGGAACAGTCAGAACTGTCGGCAGAAATGCTTTTTATGGCTGTTCCGGTCTGAAAAGTGTTATAGTCAGAAACGGCGTGACTACATTCGGTGATTCTGTGTTCTGGGGCTGCAGCAGTCTGACTTCTGTTGAGCTGCCGGGAAGTATTTCTACGATCAGCTTTGCCATGTTCCGTGAATGCAGGAGTCTTACAGATCTGAAACTCCCGGAAAGCATTACTCTTATAGATAATTTCGCTTTTTACGGATGTACTTCGCTTAAAAAGCTTGCAATTCCGAAAAACTGTACAAGTATCGGCAATTTTGTATTCTATGACTGCAATTCCATGAAATTCGCTGAGATACCTGACAGTGTGAAGGGTATCGGATATGGTTCATACGGATTTTATTATAACAGGGATAAATCCTGTGATGCAAGGAACAGCAGTTTCGTTCTGTACGGCAAAAAAGACGGTACTGCTCAGAAATATGCTGCTAAACATGGTTTTGTTTTTGTTTCCGGAAAAGCTCCTGCTGATATCAGGCTAAGTAAAGGTGTTATCACTCTTGGTCTTAATGAAACGTTCAAGCTCAATGCTGTGGTTGGGCCGGATAATTCTTCTGCTCACAAAATCGGATGGCGTACTTCTTCTTCAAAAATTCTCACGGTCGATAAGAGTGGAAATGTGAAGGCTGTCGGTATCGGTACAGCCTGGATCACGGCAAGAACTCAGAACGGTCTTGAAAAATCCTGCAGGATCACGGTCAAAAAAGCTCCCGGCTCTGTACGCATCAGCAGGACAAGCCTTACGATGAGGGTCGGAGATGCTGCGCAGCTCAGTTCGATAATCCCTGACGGCACAGGATGTGCAAAGCGGGTCTTCAGATCAGACAACAACAAGGTCGTCAGAATGACAAATACTAACTGGACAGGCAGATTTACGGCTGTCAGCAAGGGTAATGCAACTGTTACTGTCAGAACATACAACGGAAAAGAAAGCTCATGCAAAATCAGAGTTATCTGAAATAACTGTATAAAGAAAACCTCCGGTTCAATTCATGCCGGAGGTTTGATTGTTTTATATGAGCTGCTTGAGTTCATCGAGGTCTTTCTGAATATCCTCAAGCTTTTTCTGAATATCATTTCTTCCATAAAAATTATTATTTGTTCTGCCTACAAGATAGTCAATCGTCACACCGAAAAAATCGGCAAGCTTTATCAATGCATAGCTGTCGGGATTGGTTTTTCCTGTTTCGTAGTTTGACAGGGTTTTCTGATCTATTCCGGTAGCTTTTGCAACATCGATCTGTCTGAGATCCATATCTTCACGAAGATGTTTTATCCTTTGCATAATTATCTCCTTATCTTTTATAACAAAGCACAGATTACCATTATTATTCAAGGAATTACATACTGAAAAATCTGATATAATAATAACACAATTATTCTCTGTTTTCAATCGTTTTTATCAGCCGGCGTGCCTCCGGTGTCGCAATTCACGGCTTAGTCAGCATAAAAAAGTTTTACTCCGGCACCGCCCGCTTTTTTTAGCCTAAACTGCTGATATATTTACTGCTTTAAAAGTACCTGAGCACTTCTAAAATTCCTGTCCCCTGAGTCCAATCTTCTCAGGTGAGCCAACTTACCGGATTTTCAGCGTAACAACTCCGCCACGCTCAATCGAAACTAATCGCCGTTAAAGAAATGAGCGAGCACGCCGAAGGCAGCGCAGCGTGGGAAAGCGAGTGCAGTAAGCGAGCACGCACACCGCAGGCGGTGGGCAG
>ONRO01000373.1 GCA_900320235.1 uncultured Eubacteriales bacterium | reverse complement strand
GCGTTTTCTTCTGTCAAATTCAGGATTGAAGGCATAGAAGTTTTTGCTGTCAAGCTTGTCGGTGATTATTCTCAGAGCTTCGCCGAAGCGTACAAAGTGTAATTCTGAGTGGAAAAGGATCCGCATATGATCCCTTTTCATGTATAGAACTCTCTCAATGTAAGCGTTGTCACTTTCATAATACAAAAGGCATGTTGATCGTGACAGATAAGGTGACGGAATCCGCTGAATAAGCTATTATCAGTGTACAACGGCTTTTCGGTCAGATAAGCATTTTTTATCGTTTCAATGATGGCATGAATACCGTTCACAACTGAATCAGAGGAACCGGATCGGAAAGCGGCGGATTTTGAGTCATATTTTCCAGCATATCTCTAACCTGTCGGGATATACAAGAATTTTTTCAATAAGCACTTCTATAACACTTCGCTTGTCATCAAACGATAATTCATTCCATTTGTCCATTACATTGTGAAGTACAGTGCAATGTGCGTTATCCTTTTTCTGCCTGTCAGCTCTTAGCCTTGCGGCCTGGTGTGACAACTCACTCTTTTCGGTGTCAAGCTTTGCAATTCTGCTGTTTATGTACTTCGCTGCTGTCTTGTCTGTATCAGGAAGCATCATTCTGTCTACAAGTTTTTCAATTTCGTTTTCAAGCTCTGCTGATCTCGCTGCAATCCGGCTGATATGCTCTGATATCTCACCCTCTGCATTGCCAGCTGATCTGATCGTCAGCCCGGAAAGCTTTCTGTGCAGCCTTTCAATGATCACCGCCTCAAGATCATCAGCGTGGATCGTTGGCAGCTTCTGCGTACAGCAATGATACTGCGTGCGGCCTGTATCAATGAAATACCTGACGTGCCCTTTGCTTCTCTGAGAAAATCTGACGACAAGTGCGTAACCGCAGCAGCCGCATTTTATCCTGCCTGAAAGAAAAGAGTTCTTCGCCCTGCATGTCCTGACCTGATGATTGGCAAGCAGCTTCCTGCGGCAGGCTAACCATTTTTCCGGCTCGATAAATCCTCTGTGTGGTGCGATGACAACATTCTGATCTGTCAGATCCCATGTCTTGCGATTGGTATTTGTGCCGCTGAAAAGATACTGACTCGTCACACCGTTGAACTGCTCGGGCGGATTTATCAGGTTGCTGCCCTGAAGCCTGAAGAATTCATATATGCTGATGTCGTTCGTGGTATAGATGGGATTACGCATGATATCCGACAGCCTTGCCGTGTTCCAGCGCCTGCCTCTGCGGTTGGTGGCTGATTCTCTCGCTTCAAGCTCACGCAGAACATCGCCTAAGGTCGCGGACGGCTTTGAATATAGCTGATAGATAAGTGAAATGTCTTCGGCTTCGTCCGGCTGCTTTACATACATGGACGTCTTTACACCGTCTATGACTATCGGTGCTTTCCTGAATCCGTAGGGTATTTTTCCGCCCATGTAAAGCCCCTTCCTGCTGCGGCTTGAGTAGGCATCGATCACTCTTTGCTGTATCGTTTCTCTTTCAAGCTGGGCAAATACAATGCAGATGTTCAGCATTGCTCTGCCCATGGGATTTGACGTGTCAAAGTGCTCTGTTGCCGAAACAAAACTTACCCCGAACTGCTGAAAAAGCTCCATCAGCCCCGAAAAGTCAAGCACGCTTCGGCTTACCCTGTCAAGCTTATAGACAATGACCTTGCTTATTAGTCCTGCTCTGATGTCTGAAACCATTCTCTGAAAATCTGGTCTGTCGGTGTTCTTTCCGCTGTAACCGTTGTCCTGATAAACAAGATATTCCTGACCCCTTGCTTCATATCTGCATATCTCAATCTGTGATTCAATGGAAATGCTGTCCTCCCTGAAAACGGATTTCCGTGCATAGATCGCGATTTTTCTGCACATCTCTATCGCCGGCCTTTCGGTAATTTACTGTCAGTTTTTTCAGTGCTTCTCTCCTGCCAGTGAAAGTGTTTTCTGAAAATTTCGTAAAGGACGTTTTCAATATACTTCCTTTCTGATTCTGTCGCTTCTGCTGATGTTTCATTGATTTGTGCCGGTCTGTACATGATTTATTACCTCCGGGTAATATTATGTTGCCTGTGCGGCGTTTATTCCTGTATTGTCTTAACTGTCGCCTGACTGCATTTTCTTCAGCTGCTTATCAGCTGTTTTGTATTTATTAGCCTGTCGGTTTTTTCTTTTGTGCTTTTTGTATTGAAGACTTGCCTGATCACCTGCGGTATGAATTTAGCATAAGTCACAGAATTTAGTGATTTTTTTCATATATTATTAATATTCTTTTAACATTTTATATACTTTATCTTTACAATTCATTCTTTAAGTGTTATACTTTCTTTGAAAATGGTAATATTTACAAAAATATTATCAATACGTTCAATATCATTTTCAACAGCCTTATATGAAACAACAGCAGCAGATGCTTTTCTCTCAGCTGTGTGCATTATTGTTTCAGTCGGGCAGAATTAATTAAAAAAGGATGAAAACAAATGAGATCAAAATTATTATCCAGAACCACCGCAGTATTACTCTCAGCAGCAGTAACAGTGCCAATGATGTGCTCTTCATTTTTAACAACATCCGCTTCATCCGGATCTTCCATAAACTACGCTTTCAGCGGCAGCTCTTATGAAACTGCGGGCTATGCGGAAGGAACCATCACATTCACAGCAGAGTCAAGCGGTAAGTATAAGCTTTACTGGGCGGACGATAACAAGGCACTTGAGAAATATTATCCGCTCGGCGAATTCAGCCTCAGCTCCGGCGGCAAGGGCACAGTAAAGATGGGCTATCATACAGCGATACCCGCAAATGCTACAAAGATCATAGCTACCACAGGATCACTTAATGTATCCGATGCAGTCTGTGTCTATGACATACCGGAAAATAAGCGTCTGACATCAACTGTAAGCGGCGATCTGCTCTATACCTTCAGTACATATTCCGATATACATCTGGACAAGCGCGATGAACCTATCTATTGGAAAAACGCTGAAAGCAATCTGAAAAAAGCTCTCCAGATCAGTACGGACAGGGGTGCTGATTATATAGTTGTTTCCGGTGACGTGCCGACCTGTTCAAAAATTGACAAGGAATGGGATCTTTATCAGAGAGTACTCAGCAACAGCAATTTTGTCAATCCTGTATGGGAAACAGACGGCAACCATGATCTGAAAGTCAATTCGGATGATCCGAGTGTAGGTCTGAAAAAATATATAGAAGCGACAGGAACAGACGGTTCAAAGAGCGGCAAATCATATTACAGCATGATCGAGGAAAAGTCCGGCGATATGTTTATCTTCATGACACTTGAGGAGAGCAAGGATCCCAATAATCATGAGGTTTTCTCAGATGCTCAGATATCATGGGCAAAGTCGCTTATTCAGGAAAATTATACAAAGAGAAATATTTTCCTTGTAGAGCATGCGCCGATAAGAGGCTTCGGACCCGGCGATGATCTCAGCATTCCTTACTATGGCGGTCTTATGGAAGACAAGTATGGCAATAACGGACAGTTCAGAAAGATACTTGAAGATTATCCGGATATTGTATTCCTTTCAGGTCATACACATTGTGATTTTGAATGTGATTATAACTATTTTGATAATGGCGGAAATGCAGCGAAAATGATACATACTCCGGCTCTTGCAGGTTCTACAAAGCCTTCCGGCACGGAACATATATGGGACTACAATAATGGCGTAGGCTACCACAGCCAGTGCTATTATACCCAGGTATTTGAAAACGAGATAATATTCAATGGACTGAATGTTACTGATGATCTTATTTATCCGCAGTACAGCTACATCATGGAAGGTGCCCGTACATCAGATACTCCGGTAAATGATCCTTCCGCTGAAAGACCGCTCAAAGGCAATACAGTTGATATTACCAACAAGCTTGCAACAGTTCAGGGAACACTTTCAGAACAATACAAGTTCGCATCCTATGACGCATATCAGGCATTAAAGAAGCTTTATTTTAAATATAAGGGTCAGACAACAGCAGATGAGAGCGTTCTTGACGAATTTGATGAAAAGCTGAACAAGCTCGCATCATATTCCGGCGGTATCATAGAATACACATATTACGATACATATTATTTTGTGAACAATAAGAACTGGAGCTCAGTCTATGCTTATGCATGGGACGGTTCAGACAAAAACGGTGAATGGCCGGGCGTAAAGCTCAATAAATGCGGAACAAAGGACGGCAGCGATGTTTATAAGCTTTCCATTAACAGAAAGGGCGAATATCCGAACCTTATCTTCAACAGCGGCAGCAATGCATACCAGACCGTTGATCTGACACTCGGAACATATGAGTTCAACGGCTTCTCAATCGGCAGCAGTTCAGGCACTAAATATAAGGTCAATAACTTCAGATATGAAGGCGGCACAGACGAGCCTGAGCCTGAGCCTCCGGTAACTGATGACAGATATGTTCTTCTTTATTACATCACAGACGAGCACGGCTGGTCAGATATGGAGACCATCTTCCAGCCCGACGGCACAGGAAAATATACACTTACCTATGTTCCGAAGAACGACAAGACCTTCAGCTGCAGCATCTATGACAAGACAGAAAGTAAATATTATTCACTTAGTACAAGCGCAAGATATGCATTTGCAGACGGACAGACATTTGAGCAGACACTTGAAAAGAAAAGCTCAAGAGGTAAGAGCATAACGATAGACGGACTCAGCCCCACAAATGTACTTGATTTCGTATACGATCCTTCGACAAACAAGATCAGCGTCACATGCAGAGATACCACAGTTGTACAGCCGGATCCGCTTGAGAACATATCACAGATAAGCGCAGAAAAGGTACAGAAGGGCGACGATATACGTGTTTCAGGCTATGCACAGGGCGGAAAAGCACCGTATACATACACCTATTATTTCAAGCGCAGCACAAATACAAAGTGGAATCAGATGAAAGCAAAAATGAGTGTAAGCTCATATGCAGTTCTTGTTCCTTCATCTGCGGCAAAATATGATCTGAAGGTCGTAGTGAAGGACAGCGAAGGAAATGAAGCAGAGAAGATCTTCACTGCTGAAGCAGTAACAAGCATGGAGCTTACGAATATCTCGATCATCAACAGGGATACAACAGTCAAACCGGGCACAACGATCACAGTATCAGGCCGTGCGATCGGCGGCACAAAGCCCTGCACATATGAGTTCTTCTTCAAGCGCAGCGAAAACACAAAATGGAACAAGCTCAGCTATGGCAACGAAAAGGGAACATATGCGAAGTTCACTCCCACAAAGGAAGCTTCATATGACGTAAAGGTTGTTGCAACAGACAGCAAGGGCGTGGTTTCAGCAAAGGTATTCAATATCGCTGCAGCAAACTGATGACTCTGGATAAGCGCAGAACATAAAGTTTTTTCGCCTGAATGAGCGCTGAGAAAAAATAATATCGCATAGAAAAAAAGCAGCGGACGGGTAGTAATCCTGTCTGCTGCTTTTTTTCCGGGCTTTTGTGAAATGCGGGTTTTGTGCATTTCAGAATTGTTCATGCCGGTTGTAATGAACTGATGTACTGTTTCACTTTGTACGCATTGCCTCGCCGAAACGCTGGAAATGGACGATCTCCCTTTCACGCAGGAATCTGATCGGGTCAAGCACATCCGGGTCATCACAGAATCTG
>ONRO01000258.1 GCA_900320235.1 uncultured Eubacteriales bacterium | reverse complement strand
TGGTTCAGAATGATGTCGAGATATCTGTTGACTTTCCTTTTAACTTGTCAGGTAATGACGCTAAACTTTCCGAACAGGAATCCCGTATTTATTCAAGTGGTGAATAGATGACGACAGTATTTGAAACAGGTGTAAAGCATCAGACGATACTTTATTATGGTATTGGAGAGGAGTTTTTTACATGAGTCAGGTGCGTATTATCAGAGAAACAATCTTCCTGATTTTGCTCTGGAGCTCGGGCATAAACAATTGTGATCTGGTTTACGACTCCCTTTAGTAGTGGTTCTTTTATAATTTTCCTGGGAGTTTTAATGCAGAAAGGATATCAGCAGTTCAGGCTAAAAAAGCCGGGCGGTGCCGGAGTAAAACTATTTCAGGCAATAAAAGACGTGAATCAAGGGTGCAGCTTCACGCTGCCGCCGGTGGTTTGACTATAAATTGATTATATGCTAAAATAGAGCATATTACTGGACAGTATTTCTGAGGCAGAAAGTTTTTACTCATCATATAAAATGAAAGTTCAGCTCAGTTTCATCTTACGGAAACAGTAGAGAAAAGACTGAAAAAATGCGGAACTGAAAAACCGGTATTTCTTATGCTATCAGTATACTGAAAAAGTGGATTATAAATACAGGAGAATTCTAAATATGAAGAAACGATGGTATATTATTATTGCAGCTGTTTTGATGAGTATGTGCTTTTTATACAATCTGGCTGTTGACAGCAGATATGTTCTTTCCTTTAGCTTATCCGATAATATCGTGAATACAGATCAGATTAAATTAACTGTTGATCAGGACAAGGAAATAATAAAAATCATCGATCAGCAGATCAGAGATAATACGGCATATATCACAGCCGAATCTGTTTCTCCAGGAGAAGCAGATATAATGGTTGAGGAATTGAATAAAAGTGATTCGGTAATAAATTCACGAGTGTTGTATGTACATCAGTCGGGTATAATAACAGAAGAGAATTTTTTTGGCAGATGTACGGGAAGCTGGAGCTATATGGCTGCAATATTAATTTTTCTTGCAGTACTGATTATCGGGATAATAATACAAATAAAAAAAGAAATGCGTAGAGATCTTTACCAGTATAAAAATGTAAGAAATATCGGTTTTGCATTATTCCTTACAGGAATGTTTGTTCAACAGATATTACTTTTCAGCAATGTAAATAATGGAATTATCGATTTAGTAAAAGCATTTCTTGAATCAGTGGGATTTTTTTCCGGAGCTGTGCTTCCGCTTGCGTTTGTAATATTTATCCTGGTAACGATCAGCAATATTAAGTTAATGATCAATGAAGGACGCAACTGGAGGAACTTTCTCGGATGTATTCTGGGGATACTGGTTTGTTTCGGTACGATATTTCCGTTCATACTCAGTGATTATTTACAGTGGACATCAATTGTGGATGTGCATAATCAAAACGGAATAGCATTATATATAGAGTTACTTATAGAAAACACAATACTTATCGTTACGTCATATTTTGAATGTGTTCTGATTGGTACGATTATTCTGTCAACGAAAGCAGCAAGAAAGATACCGTCATTTGATAAGGACTATATACTAATACTTGGCTGTCAGATCAATAAGGATGGCACATTGACAAAACTGTTGAAAAGCAGAGCAGACAGGGCAATAGAATTTGCAAAGATGCAGAAGGAAGCCACAGGAAAGGAAATAGTTTTCGTCCCTTCTGGTGGAAAAGGTGACGATGAGATAATATCAGAAGGTGACGCAATAAAAAATTATCTTGTAGAAAGCGGTATTCCAGCGGGCAGAATACTTGTAGAAAATGAATCAGCAAATACAAATGAAAATCTGAGAAATTCGATGGAGCTAATAAAAAAGGATTCAAAAACAGAGGATCCGAAGATCGCATTTTCAACAACAAACTATCATGTATTCCGATCCGGATATTTTGCATCTCAGCAGGGAATAAAGGCTGAAGGCATAGGTGCAAAGACGAAGAGGTATTTCTGGATAAATGCATTTATAAGGGAATATATTGCAGCATTGGTATCCGAGTGGAAAACGCATGCTGCGATAATTGTGTCTTGGATAGTTCTTGTGATTCTGATGATAGGAATAGTTTACTTTTCAAATAATTATTATTAAGACAATAAAATGGTATGCGGACAGTATGGATTAATTCTGCGTAATACAGGAGAATTATCTGTGCTTTTTCTGGTGATATCTGTGTCTTGTACAGTAAGGTGCTGTCGCACAAGCGTAAAATAAACGCAGTGCGCAGCACTATTGTTTTGTGACGGATACAAAATCCATATCCTTGCGGCTATTATAATGCTGCATTTCAGACTCCGATGTAAAAAAGTATGTTTAATGGCATTACGGAATTATTCAGAAAAAAGCGCTGTACAAATTGCATAAAAAATAAATAAATTCAGAAAAAAAGCTGTTTTTATTATTTATTTGTTTTTTTTCTTATGTTATAATATATCCGTATACATGTTCCGCCCTCAGAACAGTAGTAAACCCCTGCATAACAGGGTAAAAGAAGACTAATGTATTTTTAAGTACAATATTCAAGGAGGAAAAATTATGCAGAATTTTGATTACATGACACCGACAAGGCTGATATTTGGAAAGGGAGTGATATCAAAGCTTCCTGAAGTAATGAGCGGCTTTGGAAAGAAGATTCTTCTGACTTACGGCGGAGGAAGTATTAAAAATTCAGGGCTGTATGATTCAGTCAGAGAGCTTCTGGCAGATTTTGAGATATACGAATTATCAGGTATTCAGCCAAATCCGAAATATGATCCGAGTGTACTTGACGGTGTAAGGATATGCAAGGAAAAAGGCATAGATGTAATACTTGCAGTTGGAGGCGGAAGTGTTCTTGACTGCTCAAAAGCGATTGCGGCAGGAGCAGAGTATGACGGAGACCCATGGGATCTAATCTCATATAAAGTCAGGGCTGAGTCAGCACTACCGATAGTTGACATTATTACACTTGCTGCAACGGGAAGCGAATATGACTGCGGCGGAGTAATATCAAGGACTGAAACAAATGATAAGATCGGATATATGGACCCGCATCTGTATCCTGCAGTATCATTACTTGATCCGACATATACCTATACCGTTTCAAAGAAGCAAACTGCAGCCGGTTGTGCCGATGCAATGAATCATATCATGGAGCAATATTTCTGCGAGGATTCAACACAGCTGGGTGACGGATTTATGGAAGCAGGACTCCGTAGCCTGATGATCAACACAAGGAAGTGTCTTGATAATCCCGAAGATTATACAGCAAGAGCAGAGATGATGCTTGCCTGCACCTATGGCTGTAACGGCATATATTCATTAGGAAACAGTTATTCAGGCTGGCCGTGTCACGGAATGGAACATGCGCTATCTGCCTATTATGACATAACACACGGAGAGGGACTAGCGATAATAACTCCTGAATGGATGAAGCATATATTAAGCGAAAAAACAGTTGATCGATTTGTAAAGTACGGAGTAAATGTATTCGGCATAGACAGTACACTTGACAGATTTGAAATAGCGGAAAAAGCAATATCAGAAACATATAAATTTTTTGAATCGATAGGTATTCCGATGCATCTGAGAGAAGTCGGCATAGATGAAAGCCGGATAGATGAGATGGCACATCATGTAGCTGAGAACGAAGGTCTGGAAGAAGCATGGGTACCGCTGACAGAAAAAGATATAGCAGAGATATTCAGGGCATCGCTGTAAAAGAATATGGAAAAGCTGAGCAGTTTCTGCATAAAGGACTGCTTCAGTGCCGGACAGAGCAAAGGCGCTTGGTTAATATAAAAACATAAAAGGAGGAAAACAAAATGGAAGGAATTGAAAAAGTATATCAGTTTCTTGACGAGGCAAAGACATATTATCTTGCAACAGTTGATGGCAATCAGCCGAGGGTAAGACCATTCGGAACAGTTTTGCTGTATAACGGCAGATTGTATATCCAGACAGGGAAAGTAAAGGAAGTTTCAAAGCAGCTTGAGGTAAACCCTCTGGCAGAGATATGCACATTCAAAGATGGGGTATGGCTTCGTGTTGCAGGTGAGCTTGTAAATGACGACAGCAGAGAGGTCAAGGCAGCCATGCTTGAAAAAATGCCTGAACTGAAAGCAATGTATAGTGCAGATGATGATAATACACAGGTATTGTATTTCAGGAATGCCACTGCGACCTTTAGTTCGTTCACAGCGGCACCGGAAACAATAAAATTCTGAGGAGGAAAATAAAATGGAAGAAAAAGAGATTATTCTTGAAGCAATGAGAAAAGCAGGAGAACCGCTCAATGCAGGAAAGGTTGCAGAGCTTACCGGACTTGACAGAAAGGTTGTTGACAAGGCGTTTGCAGCTATGAAAAAAGAGGGAACGATTGTATCGCCTGTGCGCTGCAAGTGGGAACCGGCAGAAAAATAAGGCCTATCTGAAACAGGGAAAAGTCTGACCAGTTAAAACCAGCCAGAAATGCTGATGACAGATAAGCCTGAACAATAATGAAAAACAGCTCCGTAGTTTTGACAAGACTTGCGGAGCTGTTTGTTTATTTATCAGAGATGA
>ONRO01000256.1 GCA_900320235.1 uncultured Eubacteriales bacterium | reverse complement strand
TTATTGTGTTTTGTGCTATTTACAAATAGATGAAAATATGATAAAATGTACTATAAGTAGATTTCAATTTTTTACTAAAATAAATAACCAATGAAAAAACGTTTATTCCTTCAGGATTAAATGCTTTTTCTTTTGGTCTTTATAATGTATGAATCAGAACGGAGATGGTAAATTTGCAGAATGAATACTTATTAATGAATGAGAGTTTCTTTAATATTACCCAGGAATTGAGAGACTTGAGCGCATTATGTGAAAAGAACGGTAAAATAGATAAAGATTTGTACGCAAAATTTGATGTTAAAAGAGGACTCAGAGATCTTAACGGTAAGGGCGTTCTTGCAGGTCTTACCGAAATATCTGAGATCTGCTCATCAAAAATGGTTGACGGCGTCAGTGTGCCATGTGACGGTAAGCTTTATTACAGAGGCTATGATGTCGAGGAGATAGTAAAGGGATTTATCGCAGATAACCGCTTTGGTTTTGAGGAGGTAACCTATCTTCTTATTTTTGGTGAACTTCCGGATAAGAAACAGCTTGCACAGATAAAAAAGCTCCTCGCTACATACAGGAATCTTCCTCAGACTTTCCCGAGAGATATTATCCTGAAGGCACCGAGCACCGATATGATGAACGGTCTTGCAAGATGTGTTCTTACATTATATTCATATGACCCGAATCCTGATGAGACATCACTTCCGAATGTACTCAGACAATGTCTTCAGCTTGTTGCACTTTTTCCGGTACTTTCAGTATACTGCTATCGTGCATACAGCCATTATTATCTGAGAGACAGTCTGTTTATTCATTCTCCGCAGGAAAACCTTTCAACTGCTGAAAATATTCTGTATATGCTCAGACCGGATTCTAAATATACTGAGCTTGAGGCAAAACTGCTTGATATGGCTCTCGTGCTTCATGCTGAGCACGGCGGCGGTAATAACTCAAGCTTTACAACTCACGTTGTTTCATCTTCAGGCACAGATACTTATTCGGCTATCGCTGCGGCACTTGGCTCTCTCAAGGGACCAAAGCACGGAGGTGCTAATATCAAGGTTGTCAAGATGTTTGATGATATGTATCAGAATATCAAGGATTATACCGATGAGGAGGAGGTCCGTTCTTATCTGAGAAAGCTTCTTCACGGCGAGGTCTTTGATAAGGCTGGTCTTATCTATGGTATGGGTCATGCGGTTTATTCGATATCTGATCCGAGAGCAAGGGTCTTCAAATCTTTTGTAGAAAGACTTTCAGAGGAAAAAGGTAAACAAAAAGAATTTGCCCTTTATTCACTTGTAGAAAAACTTGCACCGGAGGTAATTGCCGAGGAAAGAAGAATCTATAAAGGTGTTAGTGCAAATGTGGATTTTTACAGCGGTTTTGTATACAATATGCTCGGTCTTCCGACACAGTTATTTACTCCGATTTTTGCTATCGCAAGAATCGCCGGCTGGTCAGCTCATCGTATGGAGGAACTTGTAAACCCGAGTAAGATAATCCGTCCGGCATATATGAATGTTCATGACAGGGCTGATTATAAGCCGCTGTCCGACAGATAACATGAATTTTCAGGGGAGACAGTAATGTCTCCCTTTATTTTTGTCTGAAGCATTCTTTCTGCGGAAGAGTATGAATTGTTATTTTGAGTAACCGTTTTTTCAATGACAATTTGGACATCTTTATTGTTTTTTTATTTTTAATATGTTATCATTGTTAATATAAAGTATACAGTTTGTTTTTAACTGTATTGATTATTTTGTATTATTTTGAGAGAACAAGTGAACCTGGCTATTCCGTTTACTTTGTTCAGTGGGGGAGGTTATTTAAATGAAAAAGAATTCAGGAAAGCTGAAAAAGATGCTTGCATTCTCAATGGCAGCGGTGATAACAGCGTCGGCAGGCTGTCTGACTCTGCAAAGTGCAGTTTCGTCGGGGGGGATTACAGTACAGGCAGCAGAAGCTGAAACAGGTAGCTGCGGTGAGGGACTGACATATACTCTTGATGATGATGAGCTAACTATTATCGGAAACGGCGAAATAGACAGTTATGCATTTGCAGATAATAGAAATATCAGATATGTCACAATTGGAGAGGGCGTAACATCAATCGGTTATTCTGCTTTTGACGGATGTGAAAATCTGAGATCAATTGATCTCGGAAGTGTAGAAAGCATTTCTTCTTTTGCATTTGCTTCAACAGCACTTGTCAATGTTGTGATCCCGGATACATGTAATGAGCTTGGAAACGGTGTATTTTATAACTGTTCACAATTAAAAATCGTACATATGTCTAATTCAGTTTCGTATTTTCCGGCTCAGCTGTTCAAAAAATGTACGAAACTTACAAGTATCAATGTACCATATTCATGTACATTCATTGCGACAGATGCATTTGATTACTGCGACAGTCTTTCAAAGCTTGTGATACCGAATCCGGATGCAAATTTTGCTCCCTTCGCTTTCGGCTATTACAGACATGATACATCATATAGTCCTAATCTTACAGACGGATACTGGAACGGAAATGATTATTATGTTTACAAAAAATTCCAGGATGATGACTTTTCATCTGTCAAGACAGCTCTTCATAATAATTTCGGACATACAAAATATCTTGGCTTTACCGTATACGGTGAGGTAGGGTCAAATCTGCAGAAGTATTGC
>ONRO01000280.1 GCA_900320235.1 uncultured Eubacteriales bacterium | reverse complement strand
GAGTGCAACAGTACTTTTCTATCAGAGCGCAGTGTATACGGAGCGATAGCGCGTCGCGACACCGGCGGCGCGCCGGTCACGCTGCCGCGGCGCGCCGGCTGCCCGGCGCCGGTTGACAAATGCGGGGGTTGGGGTTATAATCAGTATACAAAATATGATCAGTGGGCTATACAGGAGTGTGTGTAAGAATACTCCTGTAAATTGCGTTGCAAAAAAATCCTATAAACAGCAGATAAGAGCCTGTAAAAGGTATGAATTTTTTTATCAATCAGCATGATCGCTTTGCAATGCAGGTCAGGAATGCCATTATTTCGGAAAAGGAGAAATACTATGTTTTTCAGGAAAAAAGAAGCATTGTCTTCAAGCGTTGAATATATTGTTGTCGGTCTGGGCAACAGTGGGACAAAGTACGAAAATACAAGGCATAATGCCGGCTTTATTACAATAGACAGGCTTGCGGAAAAGCTTGGGGTCAGAATCGACAGGATCAAATATAAATCTCTTGTAACAACCTGTACAATAGGTGAAAGCAAGGTCCTTCTGATGAAGCCGTCAACATATATGAATAACTCTGGTCTTGCAGTCGTTGAGGCAATGAATTTCTACAAGGTCAGACCTGAAAATGTGATTATTCTTTTTGATGATATCTCTCTTGATATCGGTAAAATGCGTATACGCCGGAAGGGAAGCGACGGGGGTCATAATGGTATAAAAAATATTATTTACCTTTCCGGCAGCGATCAGTTCCCGAGAATAAAAATCGGTGTAGGTCATAAGCCTGAAAAATGGGATCTTGCTGACTGGGTACTGTCACGCTTCAGCGAGGCTGAGCTTAAATCTCTTACGGAAACAGCTGATAAAGCCTGCGATGCAGTTTCTCTTATGATAAACGGTCAGACGGATAAGGCTATGAATCTCTATAATTCATAAGCTTTTCCGTGAGTCAGATAATAACGAAAGGATTTTTATGAAGTTTTTAAAGGATGTACTGTTTGGTACAGAAGAATACAGGACTCTTGAAAGAGCAGTAAAAGACGGCAGAACGCCTGCAATGGCTACCGGGCTTTCTGCTATTCATAAGGCACATCTGGTGTATTCAATGTGCAAAAGGCTTGACCGCCGTGCACTTTTGCTTGCAGCTGATGAGGCGGAGGCTTCAAGGCTTTGCTCTGATCTTTCTGAAATGGGCATAAGAGCAGTCTATTATCCGTCAAGAGATTTTACCTTCCGTGAAATAGAGGGCGTGTCAGGAGAATTTACCCATCAGCGGATAGGTGCTTTGTTTTCATATATCAGCGGAGAATGTGATGTTCTTGTTGCATGTTCTGATGCTGCACTGCAATATACGATCCCTCCGGAAATTCTACGGTCCTCTGCTGCAAAACTTACGCAGGGCAGTGAGATTTCCCCCGAAAAGCTTGCATCAATTCTTGTATCCTGCGGCTATGTAAGAGCTGAACAGGTCGAGGGCAGCGGTCAGTTCTGCATAAGAGGCGGAATTCTTGATCTTTTTATGCCGTCAGCAGAAAAGCCCTACCGTGTTGAATTCTGGGGAGATGAAATTGATACGATCAGTGAATTTGATATTGAAACCCAAAGACGTACTGATACAGTAGAAGGTTTTATTCTGACTCCGTCAAGCGAAATGCTTTTTGATGATTGTCAGGCTCTTTCTGACAGAATATTTAAAAAAGCATCATCTCTGCGCGGTCCGTATGCAGCAGCAGCAAAGGAAATTATGACTGCTGAGGCAGAAAAAATAAAAAGCGGCTCAAGACTTACGTGCATAGACAAATATTACAGTATGATCTATGACAAACCGGCATGTCTTTATGATTATTTCGTTGAAAATGAAATAGTCTTTGTTTCAGAACAGCCTGCACTGAAGGAACGCATACGCTCAATGCTTCTCCGGTGGAGCGAGGATCTTTCTGACTATAAAAAAGAAGGCGTACTTGTCAGAGGACTTGACAAATTCAGCTTTGAATGGGACGACCATATTGCTGCACTCAGTCAGAGAGATACTGTTTTTATTGACAATTTTACAAGGGGAAGCTGTGAGCTGCCGCTCAGGGAGCTTGTTAATTTTACCGCAAAGCAGCTTTCACTCTGGAGTGGTTCAATCAGCGTGCTGTGCGATGATCTTGAAAATATAAAAGTAACAAGCAAAACTATTGTTATTCTTTCAGGAACAAAGAAAAACGCAGAAACAGTTTACAATGATCTGCTCAAAAAAGAGCTTGGTGTCAGGCTGTTGTCGGAAAATGGGGAGCTTGAGGGTGAAGGGATCTATGTTACTCCCGGCTCACTCAGCGCAAGCTTTGAATATCCTCAGGCTCAGTTCTGCCTTATTGCTCATACTCATGCATCGGTTTCAACACAGGCTCAGCGGCAGAAAAAGAAAAAGCGCAAGAAAAAAGGTGCAATATTCAGTCTTGCTGAGCTTTCTCCCGGAGATTACGTCGTTCATGCAAACCATGGAATTGGTCTTTTCCAGGGTGTGCAGAAAAAGGAAATACATGGTATCGTAAAGGACTATATCATTATAAAGTATTCAGGCGGTTCAAGCCTTTTTGTTCCTGTAACACAGCTTGATATGATATCAAAATACATAGGTCCGAAAGAGGATACCACTGTCAGACTTAGCAAGCTCGGCGGAACGGAATGGCAGAAGTCAAAATCAAGGGTCAGAAAGGCAGTAAAGGATATTGCCGACAAAATGATAAAAATGTATGCCGAGAGAATGAAGGTCAGGGGTTATGCGTTTTCTTCTGACAATGAATGGCAGCATGATTTTGACAGAAAATTTGAGTATGATGAAACCGACGATCAGATACGATGTATTGATGAAATCAAGGGAGATATGGAACGTCCCGTTCCTATGGACAGGCTTTTGTGCGGAGATGTGGGCTTCGGAAAAACAGAAGTTGCTCTCAGGGCAGCCTTCAAATGTGTGGCGGACGGCAAACAATGTGCTTTACTCTGTCCTACAACTATTCTTGCGTGGCAGCATTATCAGACAATACTGCGCCGCTTTGAAGGCTTTCCGGTTTCAATAGAGCTTTTATCACGATTCAGAAATGCTTCACAGAAGGCACAGATCATACAGAAGCTTGAAAGAGGCGATATTGATATCATTGTCGGAACTCACAGCCTGATAAGAAAGGATCTCAGATTCCGTGATATCGGTCTTGTAATAATTGATGAGGAACAGCGGTTCGGTGTTGAGCAAAAGGAAAATTTCAAGGCGCTTTATAAAAATGTTGATATACTGACCCTTTCTGCAACGCCTATACCGAGAACACTAAATATGGCAATGTCGGGAATCAGGGATATGTCAACTCTTGAGGAAGCCCCGCAGGACAGACATCCTGTACAGTCGTATGTGCTTGAATATGATGAAGCTGTTCTGAATGAAGCGATCCGCCGTGAGCTGAAAAGAGGCGGACAGGTGTTTTATCTGTACAACCGTGTTGACGGGATTGAATCAAAGGCTGCTGATATTGCAAAGGCTGTGCCTGAAGCAAAGGTTGCTTTCGGACATGGAAAAATGAATGAATCAGAACTGTCAGAGGTATGGAGAAAGATGCTTGAGCAGGAAATAAATGTCCTTGTCAGCACAACGATAATCGAAACGGGCGTTGATATTCCGAATGCAAATACGCTTATCATAGAAAATGCCGACAGGATGGGTCTTTCCCAGCTGCATCAGCTCAGAGGACGTGTCGGAAGGTCGAACAGAAGAGCATATGCATATTTTACATTTAACCGTGACAAGGTTCTCAGTGAAATATCTCAGAAAAGACTTGAGGCGATAAGGGAATTTACGGAATTTGGCTCGGGCTTTAAAATAGCCATGCGTGACCTTGAAATAAGAGGTGCGGGAGATATGTTCGGAGCTATGCAGCACGGACATATGACAGATGTCGGTTATGACATGTACATGAAGCTTCTTGGCCAGGCTGTAAGTGAAGCAAAGGGTGAAGCACCTGATCCGGAGGACAGTGACTGTGTTATTGATATTCAGGCGGATGCTCACCTTCCGGAAAGCTATATAGGAAATCTCAGTCATCGTCTTGAAATGTACCGCCGTATTGCAGATATCAGAACAAAGGATGATGCCGAAGATGTTGTTGACGAAATGATAGACCGTTTCGGAGATCTTCCGAAGGCTGCAGAGGGACTTATCAATGTTGCTCTTGTAAGAAGCAAGGCGAAAAGAATGGGGATCAATGCTATACGTCAGAGAGATGAGCTGATGCTTGTATACTTCAATGAGATACGCTGCGAAGGTGCGGCTGAGCTTATGGAGCATCTCGGAAAAACAGGCAGGCGTGCAAATCTCAATATGTCGGGTATGCCTCATATTGCGGTAAGGATGAATCCCCGTGAAAATGCTCAGGACGCACTCAATTCTATATTTGATGTAAAACTCAGATGATCCTTTTAACAATTTTTAAAAATATGTTGAAAACAAAACTCCCCTCAGGATTTATTTATCCGAAGGGGAGTTTTCAGTCCGGGTTCAGCTTTGTCTGCATGATTTTGTTTGTAATATCCTGCTTTATCAGTATAGTTGTAAAGCATATTTATAGTCATACCAGAATATATATAAAAAAGTTCCCCCGACAATTGTCGAGGGGAGTTATGACCCGGACGGGAATCGAACCCGTGTTACCGCCGTGAAAGGGCGGTGTCTTAACCGCTTGACCACCGGGCCGGATATACCGGCATTATATAATTTTTAATAATGCCATTTTGGTAGCGGTAGTGGGATTCGAACCTACGACACTGCGGGTATGAACCGCATGCTCTAGCCAACTGAGCTATACCGCCATATCGCTGTAACAATCAGCTTTATTATTATATGATATACTAAGACATTTGTCAAGGATTTTATTTAATTTTAAATAAAATTTATTATACAATTTGTATATTAATTCTTTTATATCGCATATTGTAGATTAACTTTCGTAATTTATAGGTAATATCTGGAAAAGAAACTTGTATATTGTTGATTTTTTCATCCGGCAATGAAAATATTGAAGCATTGATCAGTAAGATTATTATATTTTTTTTCAGCCATCAGGAAACAAAATTCAGAATAATTCTCATGTCGCAGGAAAAGTTTACAAATTGTAATAATTTGGTTACGATATTTCCAAAAGAGAATTAAACAGTTTTCAACATCAAAATGTTGAAAAGGTTGAAAACTTCTTAACAGGGAGGTTGAAATACATATATTGCAAAAAAAGATAAATAATGTAAAAACCATACCACATATTGGGTTTTATAAAAAATCAAGCCATATTTTATCGTAATTTTAGTCCGAAAAATTACAAATTGTAATTTTTATTTAACACATTCAACATTTGAATGTTGAAAACTCGGTCAAATTAACATTTACAATTAGTATATGAACAGATAATAAACAAAAAAATAACGCAAATTTCGCTGAAATTTAGTATTAACATCTCAGAGTAAAAAAAGATCCGCTGCCACAAGGCCGGGCGGCGGACAGTTTATATGTTGAAAAGCCTGCAAAAGATTTTTTTCTGCGGCAAAAATAAAATCCGAAAAAAATGGAAAAGACAATTATGAGAAAAACAGCCATTCAGCGAACGTTTGTAATACAGGTGTTATCAGAAAAGCTTATTCTGATTATTCATAGAATAATATTCATTTCTCAGAATAGACAGATGATCTATATCATAGTATATTCCATCTTTGTATAAATCATTCCTGAGAGTACCCTCATATTTCATACCTATTTTTTCCATAACCCTGCGTGAAGGGAGGTTTACACTCATGCAAAGTCCCGAAATTTTTTCAAATCCGAAAATATCAAAGCCTAAGTGCAGCATTTCAAGGGCTGCTTCAGTTGTAAATCCGGAATTTCTGAAATTTGTATCAATGTAATAAGAGATATCTGCATGGTTATGATTTGAGCTGATATTGATAAGTCCGATATTGCCTATATAGCGTTCATCATTTTTAAGAAACATTCCGAATTCAAAGCTTTGCATTGTTCGCATATTGTTTTTTATGAACCGGAACCATTCCTTAGCACGTCTTTTCGGATATTCCTTAGGGATACCATATGTAGTATCATAGATTTCAGGCTGTCTTACAACTTCAAGAAAGTCATCCAGATCCGATCTGATATATTCTCTGATAATGAGTCTGTCTGTTAAAAAACTGAAATGTCGCATTTGCTTTCCTCTTATTTTTCTCAGTTTATTGTCTGATTACAATATACACCCAATCAGCAAATAAGTCAACCACCGG
>ONRO01000342.1 GCA_900320235.1 uncultured Eubacteriales bacterium | reverse complement strand
GCAAAAAAATAATAACAAAACTGACTGCGGCAGGATTATCCGCTGCACTCGCATTATCCTCTTTTGGAATGACTGTAATGGCTGCCGGTCTGAGTAACCCTGAAATGAGTGATAAATACTGTGAAATATCGGACTATGATTCCTCAATTATCGCAAATCAGTATTATGATGCAATTATTGCTTTGCGTGACGGTTTGCTCGATCATTCAGAGTCAATCAATGTTTCTTCATTTAAGATTCCCAGTACCGCTGTCAGCGCTTTTTATGATGCAACTCTATCACTTTGTCCGGAATTGTTTTTTACTAAGAATAATTTCTCGTATTCCTATACAACCTCCGGCGGAACAAAGATAATCAGTAAAATAATTCCGAACTATCTGTATTCTGAAAGCGAAACTAATACAAAGCTTGATGAATTCTATACATCCGCCGATTTTTATCTTGACCAGATCAGTGATGAGCTTTCTGCCTGTAAGGATGATTTTTCAAAGGCTACCCTTCTTCATGATGAAATTGCTCTTGAGGGACACTATGTTATTCCTGACAGCTCAAATTATACAATGATGGTCCAGAATTTCGGAAAATGCGAAAATTATACCCGTGTTTACGCTTATCTGCTTGGTCAGATTGGCATCAGGACAGAAATTATTGATTCCTCATCTATGAATCATGAATGGATGAAAATCTGTCTGGGCGGAAAATACTATAATGTTGATCTTACCTGGGATGACCCGACCTATGACAGACCGGGACTTGTTTCACATGATTATTTCCTGCTGAGCGATAGTGCGATTTCATCAGATCATTCTGGCTATAAAACTATCAATAACTCAACAGATACTAAATATGACAATTACACATTGCATAAATTCAATTCCAAGCTTTGTAAATATAAACCTGACGAAACCATTGTATATGCAGTAAATTCAGACACCCACAAGATTGTAAAATATAACTATGCTACAAACAGTTCACAGACTGTCATTGATCTTTCAGATACCTACTGGAAAGCTTCAAACGGCGGAATGTGGTCAGGAATATTTTCAGGCATGGATATTTATGACGGCGTGCTGTATTACAATATTCCTGATGCAATAATGTCTTATGACCTTTCAACCGGAAAGAAAGCTGTCGTTTTTTCAAACACTTTCAATAATGAATTATATGGCATCAGGATAAGAGATGGCAAGCTCTATGGCTTTACTGCTCCTGATCCGAACACAACAGGTTCTATGCAGCTGATAAAACAGCTTGTCAAAAAGACAGTCGATGTAAGCTCTGTTTCTCTTGATAAAACCACTCTGAGCCTTACTGTCGGCTCAAAAGAAACACTTACAGCTTCCCTGCTTCCTGCAAATGCTACAAATAAAACCATTTCATGGAATTCGGGAAACACTTCGGTTGCAACTGTAAATAATGGTACAGTAACTGCTGTTGCACCCGGAACTGCTGTTATCACTGCATCGTCAAATAACGGCAAAACCGCAAAGTGTACTGTAACTGTACTTTCTGACCTCGCAAATAAATCATATCTCAGCAAAAATACAGTCTATACTGACACACCGATAACGATCTATGGCAGCGCCTCAGGCGGTACATCACCTTATAAATATGCATTTTACTATAAGAGAAGCACCAATACAAAATGGAAAACAATCGGAACTGAATTCGGTTCTGCATCAAGCGCTTCATTTTCTTCAAGCTATGCAGTTGACTTTGATATCAAGGTCATCGTGAAGGATAACATCGGAACAATAGCTGAAAAGCTTCTCAAGCTCAGCGTAACGGAAAACCAGAGCTTTAAAAACAACTCATGGATAAACACTGAGATTGCTCAGATCGGTGATGATGTCAGAGTAACCGGCGATGCACAGGGCGGTACAGGTTCATATACCTATGCATTCTATTTCAAAAGAAGCTCAAATTCAAAATGGAACAAGATCGGTACTGAATTCGGAACTAAAAAATATGGTGTACTTGTTCCATCAGCCGCTGATTCATATGATATGAAGGTAATAGCTAAGGACGAAACCGGAAATACGGTCTCAAAAATTTTCACTGTCAGGGTTGTTGAAAGCCTGGCTCTGACTAATATTTCTACAATTAGCGCAACCTCTGTCGCACCGGGCAGAACTGTTACCCTTGCCGGCAGATTCATTGGCGGAAAAAGACCGTGTACATTTGAATATTTCTTCAAGCGTTCTTCAAATTCAAAATGGAACAAAATCAGCTACGGTAATGAAGCCGGAACTTATGCTAAATTCACCCCTTCAGCAACAGCAGAGTATGATCTCAAGGTAATTGTCTATGACTCAACCGGAACAAAATCTGTAAAGACCTTCAAGCTGACATCCGGATGATCAGCCGCTGTTCAATAAATCATTAAAATCTATTTATAACACAAAAAAGTCGATGACCTGGTTCATCGACTTTTTTCTATACTGCCTTACGGCTGAATTTTTTCTGCATAATGATACTGATGCACAGTGATCATTCAAAAAGCTTGTTCATAAGTCCGGATATCTTTCCCTTGCGCTTGATCGTTTCCTGTACTCTGACGGTAAAGCTTATCGGCTCTCCGGGCTTTGCTCCTCCTGAAAGCACCGGATCCATCGCATATTTTCCCTTCGGACACAGCACTATCATCATATTGTCATCTATGCTTGCAAAATAAAATCTTGATACCTTTGCCGGGCCTATCTCAACACAATCGCCTTCTTTTGCATCGGGAATAAATATTGTCGGGATCTTTGCAAATCTGCCTTCTTCTATTTCTGCAACTGCCATAGCTCCCTCGATACGATCTATTACTACCGTAATCATATTAGCCTCCCTTTTCTGTGTCGATATTGAACTGATCTCCGTCTGTCGTCAGCACGATATCTCCGCATTCATCAGTTCTAATAATCTCAGCTCCTGCCTTTATCCAGCGGTTCACAACCTGATTGTGCGGATGGTGATAATCATTTCCTGCTCCCAGTGACATTATCGCATACTGCGGCTTGACTTTATTTACAAATTTCTTACCTGATGATGACGAGCTTCCATGATGTCCGACCTTGATCACGTCAGCAGATACATCATAATTCTTTTTTAGTATCTCATTTTCAGAGATCTGCTCTGCATCTCCCATATAAAGCAGACGAACCTTTCCGTATGTTACCTTCAGAACAATTGAATAGTCATTCAGGCTTTCATAATCATTTCCCACAGGTGCCAATACCTTGACGCTCAGTGAAGAATCATTTCCCCTGAAAATATTCGTTCCTGCATTTGTTGTAGTTACCTTTTTGCCCTTCTTGGCTATTGCCTCAAGGAGGTTACTGTATGTACTTGTTGTTGAGGTTGCTTTCGGCATGAATATCTTTCCTACATCAAAGGAATTTATGACCTTTTTCATTCCGCCGATATGATCTGTATGAGGATGAGTCGCAACAACGTAATCGATCTTGCTGTATCCGAGATTCTTTATGTAATTCACAACGGTATTGCCGCTTTCTGCCGGACCTGCATCAATAAGCATTGTCTGCCCGTCCGGAAACTCTATGAATTCACTGTCACCCTGTCCGACATCAATATAATGGCTGACAAGCTGTGGTACATTGTTATAATAATGGTTATCTGCATATGGGTCATTGTAATTATTGTTATAACCGTTATCATAGTAGCCGTTATC
>ONRO01000317.1 GCA_900320235.1 uncultured Eubacteriales bacterium | reverse complement strand
GGTCAGAGTCACGCCGCTGTTTTTTATTATTTTGCTACGATATTTACAAGCTTGCCCTTTACATATATTTCCTTGACAATGTTTTTGCCTTCGATAAAGGACTGTACCTTTTCGCTTGCCTTTGCCTGAGAGAGTGCGCCCTCCTGGTCGATATCGGCTGCGACCTTTATCTTGTCCCTTACCTTGCCGTTGACCTGAACAACTATCTCAATAGTAGATTCAACACATTTGCTTTCATCATACTCCGGCCACGGTGCGATGGATACAAAGCCCTCGCCGAGTCCTGCCTGTGACCATACCTCCTCGGCAATATGCGGTGCAAACGGGGACATCAGTATTGTGAATACCTTCAGCTCTCCCTTTGTAACGCTGCCTGTTGCGGTAATGTCATTGATAAGTGACATCAGCGCTGCGATCGCTGTATTGAACTTGAGTATCTCTATATCATCGCCGACCTTTTTGATCGTCTTGTTGACAGGTCCTTCAAGCTCAGCACGGATACCCTCGTCATCAGTCATAATATTCATCAGATTATAGAAACGTTCTGCAAGTCTGCGGCAGCCTCTGATACTGCTTGAGCTCCACGGAGCTGCGTTTTCAAAGTCTCCGATGAACATTTCAAACAGACGCATTGTATCTGCGCCGTATTCATTTACTATATCATCAGGATTGACAACATTTCCTCTTGATTTACTCATCTTCTCGCCGTTCTCGCCGAGTATCATGCCGTGGCTTGTACGCTTTGCATATGGCTCGGGTGTCGGAACTACTCCGATGTCATAGAGGAACTTATGCCAGAAACGACTGTAAAGCAGGTGAAGCGTTGTATGCTCCATTCCGCCGTTATACCAGTCAACCGGTGTCCAGTAATCAAGTGCTTCCTTTGATGCAAGTGCCTTGTCATTGTGCGGATCCATATATCTCAGGAAATACCATGATGAACCTGCCCACTGCGGCATTGTATCTGTTTCTCTCTTTGCATCGCCGCCGCACTTCGGGCATTTTGTATTTACCCAGTCTGTCATCTTTGCAAGCGGTGATTCACCGTTATCTGTCGGCTCGTAGGATTCTACCTCGGGCAGCTCAAGCGGAAGCTCACTTTCGTCAAGCGGAACTGCACCGCAGCACGGACAGTGAATTATCGGGATCGGCTCGCCCCAGTAACGCTGACGTGAGAATACCCAGTCACGCAGCTTATAATTGACCTTTGCCTTGCCCTTGCCGCTTTCCTCAAGCTTTTCGATGATCTTTTTCTTTGCATCGTCAACACTCAGACCGTCAAGATAGTCTGAATTTGTCATGATTCCTGTTGCACAGTCTGTGAATGCTTCCTTCTGAACATCCTCGCCGCCCTTTACGACTTCGATTATCGGAAGGCCGAATTTTACGGCAAAATCATGGTCACGGGTATCATGTGCCGGAACTGCCATGATTGCACCTGTACCGTAAGAAACAAGTACATAGTCTGAAATGAATATCGGGATCTGTCTGCCGTTAACGGGATTGACAGCTTCAACGCCGTCGATCTTTACGCCTGTCTTATCCTTAGCTACCTCAGTACGCTCGAAATCAGACTTTCTTGCAGCAGCCTCCTGATATTTTCTTATCTCGTCCATATTTCCGATCACGCCCGAAAGCTTTTCTATAATCGGGTGCTCAGGTGAGATTACCATATATGTTGCACCGAAAAGTGTGTCAGGACGGGTTGTATAAACAGTCAGGGTATCGCCTGTTGTTGTTGTGAAATCGACCTCAGCACCTGTTGATCTGCCGATCCAGTTTTTCTGCTGAGCCTTTACTCTGTCAGGGTAATTCACGAGATCAAGATCATTTATAAGTCTTTCTGCATATGCTGTGATCTTCAGCATCCACTGTGATTTTACCTTTCTTACTACCTCGCTGCCGCAGCGCTCGCACGCTCCGTTGACAACCTCCTCATTTGCAAGCACGCACTTGCATGAGGTACACCAGTTTACAGCCATTTCTTTTTTATATGCAAGTCCTTTTTTGAACAGCTGAAGGAAGATCCACTGTGTCCATTTATAATAGGACGGATCAGTTGTATTTATCTCTCTGCTCCAGTCAAAGGAAATACCGAGTGCCTGAAGCTGGCTTTTGAATCGTGCTACATTTTTCTTTGTGACATCCTTCGGGTGAACATGGTTCTTTATTGCAAAATTTTCTGTCGGAAGTCCGAATGCATCCCAGCCGATCGGATACAGTACATTATATCCCTGCATTCTGCGTTTTCTTGATACGATATCAAGAGCAGTGTAGGAACGCGGATGGCCTACGTGAAGACCCTGTCCTGATGGATATGGAAATTCGATCAGGGTATAGTATTTCGGTTTGCTGCTTTCATTTTCAGCATGAAAGATACCAGCATTCTCCCATGCCTGCTGCCATTTCGGCTCGACGATCTTATGATCATATTTTTCTGTCATTTCGTATTCTCTCCTTTTTCCGGTCTTTCCGGCCGGTTTTTTTATCAGCCTTCTATTATTTCTCCGTCCTCCCAAAGACGCTCAAGGCTGTAATACTCTCTTGCGTCCTCAGAGAAAACATGAACTACTACATCTATATAGTCAATAAGTATCCATGTGTCATTCCTCTGACCTTCAATACCGCTTGCGCTTAGACCTGCCTGATCAAGCTGATATTCAACCTCATCTGCAAGCGCCTTTACATGAGTATTTGACGTACCTGTTGCGATCACAAAATAATCTGCGATGCTCGAGATATCATCGATCTTTATTATTTTAATATCAAGACCCTTTTTGCTGTCAAGAGCCTTTGCGGCAAGCCTCGCCGTTTCAAGTGATGTCATATTATTTCCTCCTGAACTATTATCTCAGAATAAGTTTATTCACAAATTCTGTATTATTTTTTCTTTTTGTCCTTAGTTGCCGCAAGGAAAGTCACTTCGTTATATCCCATGAAGGTATCAGGGGCAATAGTAAGCTTTCTCTGTGCAAGATCAGCTATTGTATAGGACATACCCTCAAGAATTGCTTCTTCAAGGCTTTTATCGGCAACCTTACGCATTTTTTCAACGCCGTCATAATCTCTTTCTGCGGAAGTGAAATCTGCGATAAAGATAACCTTTTCAAGCAGGCTCATTCCTGCCCTGCCGGTCGTATGATATCTGATAGAATTGATTATATCGGGATCGGTGATCCCGAGCTCGACCTGAACAAAGGCTGCACCTGAAATTGCATGCCAGAGCTTATGACTTGATTTTTCAAGCGGTGTCAGTACGATACCGGCTTTTTCAATAAGCTCCATCTGTTCCTGTTCCGGTGTTTCCTTGGTAGCATCATGAAGAATTCCTGCTATTTCTGCCTTTTCGACATCAGCACCGTATTTTTTTGCAAGTCTGACTGCTTCCTTAGCCACATTCCTGGAATGCTTGAAGCGGGCAGATTTCATTCTTTTTTCAATTATTCCCTCATATTCCTTATAAGTCATCCTATCATCTCCGGGCAATGTTTTCATAATATGCGAAAGCTGACACCACGCACAATAATACCCTTATATTATAGCAATATCTCAGCCCTGTTTCAAGTGTTTTTTCCCCAACCTCCGCCGGCAGGCGTGCAGCGTGACGCAGTACCCCTGGGCTGCTGCACTAAAGCAATCAGAATAATCATCACAGTCATTAATTAAACTTCTGAGCCGTCATTAATTTTTTATTCAAATAAATCTGCTCTGTACAGTTCTTTTCAAAACATATACAGAGCCGGATTATTATTTTTCTCATTGACTGATCAGCAAACAGCTCAGCCCAGATGCATGAGCAGTGCCTTGAGTCCGAGATAATAGCTGTCCTTGCCAAAGCCTGCGATAGTACCGATACATACCGGAGATATTACCGATTTACGTCTGAATTCTTCTCTTGCTCCGATATTTGACATATGTGTTTCAACAGTCGGAATATGTACTGAGGAAATCGCATCCATCAGAGCATAGCTGTAATGGGTCAGTGCGCCGGCGTTTATCATTATGCCGTCCTTTTCTCCGTATGCGGAATGTATCTTGTCTATGAGATCGCCCTCATGGTTTGACTGATATATCTCAAGCTCAATTCCAAGCTCCTGTGCCCACTGCCTGACCTGCTCATTTATGCTTTCAGCAGTCTGTGCACCGTATGTATTGACATCTCTTATTCCTACCATATTCAGGTTCGGTCCGAGAATAAACAGTATCTTTTTCATTTTTGTGCTCTCCTTTTATTGCCGCCGTTTCATCAGCTGTCACTGCGGACACTGTACTTAATCGTAATACTGCGTTTTTCAAGCTCGTCCCTGACAAGCCCGATCATGCGTACAAAGCCTGTATCATACGGATAAAGGAATACAACATCTATCACAAATGACGATATCTCCTTATCCGGATATTTTTTCTTATATTCCTTTGTATCTATATATCTGATATAAGTATTTAATTTGTCCTGCAGCATCTTAAGATGTGCAGTCTGATATGCGTCCCATCTCAGGTGATCGCTTATCAGCATTATCAGCTGACCGTCCTGAACAGTCATCGCATCTATTACTTCAGGATTTGAAATTGACATATGTCTGCTCCTTATTTATACAGTTTTTTTCTGATATTCTTTTCCATTGCCCTGCGTATCTTTATCGTAACGCCGGGTTCATATGATCTCGGCTGTAATAGTATTGATTTCATACCGGCGAGATTTGCTCCGAGTACATCAGTATATATCTGATCTCCTACAACAACCACAGACTTCGGCTTTTCATGAAGCTTATTCTTTGCCCTGACAAAGCCAAACGGAAGCGGCTTCAGACTCATTGCAACACAGTCAAGTCCGACTGATTTTGAAAAAGGCAGTATCCTTTTTCTGAAATTATTCGAGCAGATCACAACATGAAAACCGTTTGACTTTATTTCGTCTATCCATTTCTGCGCACCCTCATATGGTGTTTTTTCCGTAGGCGGCGCCAGAGTATTATCTACATCAAGAAGTATTGCGTCACAACCAAGCTCCCGAAGAAGGCCGGGTGTGATATCCGTCACATTCTTTAGCGCAACAGTCGGTGTCAGTAATCCCATTTTATTACTCCTCGCAATTTATTGAATAACAAACTCTGTACCTGTGATGTAATCATCCGTTTTTTATCCAAGATACAGATAATGCTCCTTTATATATTTCTGCACAGCAGGAGCTACAAGTCCGGAGATATCCTTTCCTTCTCTGACCATTTTCCTGATCTGTGTTGATGAAACTGTCATTACCCTTGCATCAAGCACTCTTGTTTTTGCTCCCATTTTCTGAAGATAGTCTGCCTGCTGCATGAGCCTTGAGATATCATCGTCATATCTCGGTATTCCGCACATTGTTGCAAGGCTGAAAATCACTTCCGGTCTTTTCCATTTCTGAAGCGTCATAAACATATCTGCACCCATAAGCAGATAAAGCTCATCATCCGGATAAAGTGAATGAAGCTCCCTGAGCGTAAGATAGGTATAGCTTGCGCCCTGTCTTTTTATCTCAATATTGCTGACCTCGAATCCTTCTATTCCATCTGTTGCAAGGCAGCACATTTCAAAGCGCTGATCCGGAAAAGCTGCACTGTCAACAAATTTGTGCGGCGGTATATATGACGGCATTATAAGTAGCCTGTCAAGCTCAAGCTCTTTGAATAATGCCTTTGCAAGTTCTGTATGACCATTATGTATGGGATTGAAGCTCCCTCCGAACATTCCTGTTTTCATTTTTTCCTCCGATCTCGGCGGCAGGCTTACGGAAGGCTCCGTATTCCCTGGGTTTATTTACTGAGTTTATCATTACTGTCTTTTCTTTTTTGCCTTTGGAAGCTCAATCTTCGGATTTTCCGCATTTCTGCGGAAAAGTACAAATTTTGAGCCTATTACCTGCACAACATCACAGCGTGTTTCTGCTGCGATATGCTCGGCTGCTTCTCTCGGGCTGATATCTGCTGTTTCCAGCACCTTGCCCTTGATCAGTTCTCTTGCTGTCAGGGCATCATCTGCCTGTTTTATAATCTGTTCGCTCATGCCGCCCTTTCCGACATATACGATTGTATCTATTCCTGTTGCAAGTGAGCGGAGAAATGCTCTTTGTTTACTTGTCAGCATAAGTTTTCCTCTTTTCTTTTATTATATCAGCTGCCTGATCATTCTGCAGTTCACTGCAGCTCATACGGGGTTTCTTATAATTCCTTTCTGAGAAGCTCGCTCAGCTCTCTGAGTGCCTTTCCTCTGTGACTCATTGCATCCTTCTGTGTATCAGTAAGCTCTGCAAAGGTTTTGTTTCCTTCAACGAAAAATATAGGATCATAGCCGAAGCCATTGTTTCCTCTCGGAGCATAACCGATATTTCCGTCACACTTTCCGTATGCAAAAATCTTTCTGCCGTCAGGAAAAGCACAGCAGATCACGCAGGCAAAATGAGCTGTTCTGTTTTCGCTGCCTGTTGCTGCAAGCTCGCCCATGAGCTTATTGATCTTATCCTCGTCTGTATCTGCATAGCGTGCAGAATAAACTCCCGGTCTGCCGCCGAGTGCATCTACCATAAGACCTGAATCATCAGCTATTGACGGAAGTCCGGTCTTTTTAAGTGCTGCATCCGCTTTGATTTCTGCGTTTTCCTTGAAGGTAAGACCTGTTTCCTCAACGTCATCAAGTGATATTCCAAGCTCTGCCGCAGTCTTTACGCTTACGCCAAGCGGCTTCAGTATTCTTTCAAGCTCCGCTGCCTTTTTTTCATTATTTGAAGCTATTACAAAATTCATTTCTATCTCTTCTTTCCCAAAACATTTCTTTCAATTATTCATTCAGTCGTTATTTCCGCCCTCACGCCATGATCTGAGCCAGTCATCATCTTCAGCTGCCGGTGTACTCTCAGACGCAGATGTACTCCAGTTGCGTTTTTTGGCACGGCTTTTTCTTTCTTCTCTTTTCTGCTGTCTTTCTGCTTCAGCTGCCTGTCTTGCCTGTTCCTGTTCGAGCTGCTGCTGCTTCTGAGCTTCCTCATCCTGTTCAAGCTGCTGTTTTTCAGCTTCTGCCTCAGCATCTATCTGAGCCCAGATATCAGCTGTTGCCGGCTTATGCTCTTCAGGCATTTCCTCTGTTTCAGCAGCCGGCGCATTTTCTGCACTTTCTCTTTCTGCCTCTGCATTTGCTGCTTCCTCGATTGCATTTTCATCGGCAAACAATGCCTTTGCAAATTCCTCGGGAACAAACGGCTGAAGATCGTCCACCTGTTCGCCTACACCTATGAATTTTACCGGAACATCAAGTTCCTCCTTGATTGCAAGGACAACGCCGCCCTTTGCTGTACCGTCAAGCTTTGTAAGAACGATACCGGTTATTCCGGCTGCTGTCCTGAATTCCTTTGTCTGATTGACAGCATTCTGTCCTGTTGTTGCGTCAAGGATAAGAAGAACTTCTTTTGCAGAATCAGGAAGTTCTCTGTCAATTATACGGTTTATTTTTGCAAGCTCACCCATAAGATTTTTCTTATTATGCAGTCTGCCTGCTGTATCCGCGATTATGATATCGCTGCCCCTTGCCTTTGCTGATGATATCGCATCGAATACGACAGCCGCTGGATCAGAGCCTTCGTTCTGCTTTATTATATCCGCTCCTGCACGTTCTGCCCATATTTCCAGCTGATCTATTGCAGCCGCACGGAAGGTATCAGCAGCCGCAAGGGTAACTTTCTTGCCTTCTTTTACAAATCTTGCTGCAAGCTTTCCGATCGTAGTTGTCTTTCCGACTCCGTTTACGCCTATTACAAGGATAACAGAGGGCTTTGTGCTTGTATCAAGCTCCTGTCCGCCCTTGAGCATTTCTGTTACGACCTCCTCAAGCAGACGCCTGATCTCGGAAGGATCGGTAATACCCTCCTCCTTGACTCTTTTTTTCAGTTCATCGCAGATTTTTTCTGCTGTATACATTCCGACATCGCCCATTACGAGAAGCTCCTCAAGCTCCTCAAAGAGGTCGTCGTCTATCTTCGTAAAGGATTTCAGCATTTTGTCTATTCTGCCAAAAAGCGCATCCCTTGTCTTTTTAAGGCCATCTCTGATTTTCTCAAAAAATCCCATTCATACATTCCTCCAAAAAAGATTTCCGGGGCAGCAGATTTTACGCCTTCATACCAAGCTTCTGCTCTACCTCGCTGACATTCAGCTCAAGCATTTTTGATATACCCCTGTCCTGCATTGTTACACCGTAAAGGACATCGGCTTCCTCCATTGTTCCTCGTCTGTGGGTAATGCAGATAAACTGAGTCCTGTCATTCATCCTTCTGAGATATTCGGCAAAGCGGTAGACATTTACATCGTCAAGAGCAGCTTCGATTTCGTCCATCACACAGAAGGGCGCAGGTCTTACCTTCATTATCGCAAAATACAGAGCGATAGCTACAAGTGCCTTTTCTCCGCCGGACAGAAGTTCTATATGGGAAACTATTTTTCCCGGCGGTTCAACTTTTATATCGACTCCTGTTGTCAGAACATTTTCCGGATCAGAAAGCGACAGTTCTGCCTTTCCTCCGCCGAACAGTTCAACAAAGGTCTTTGAAAAGTTCTCATTTATCAGATTAAAGCGGTCGATAAAGATCTCTCTCATCTGTTTTGTCAGGTCGGTTATCAGGTGAAGCAGTTCCGCTTTGGATTTTTCCACATCACCTATCTGCACCTTCATAAACTGATATTCGGTGCTGACCTCCTTATATTCCTCTATTGCCCCGACATTTACGCTGCCGAGAGATTTTATTTTCTGTTTCAGCTCAGCAAGTCTGCGCTGTGCCTTACCCTGATCATTGATCGGTGCTGCACATTTTTCAGCTTCACGCCTTGTAAGCTCATATTCATCCCAGAGTTTTTCTGTGATATCGTCATATTGCTTCTGCAGATTTTCACGTCTTTCCTCAAGGCGGGCAAGCTCTCCGCTGAGCTTTTCACGTTCGCTTGTTTTGTCACGTTCATTCTGACGAAGCTCCGTGCTTCTTTTTTCAAGTGCTATGCTTTCCGCACGGACATTTTCAATATCTGTCCTGAGATTTTCAGAAGCTTTTCCAAGCTGTTCTGCTTCAGCTTCAAGCTGTTTACAGCTGTTTTCAAGCTCCTTGTTTTTTTCAATAAGGGCATCAGCCTCTGCATTTCCCTGGTTTATTCTTTCATCTGCATTGTTAAGTCTGAGCCTTGCATTTTCTATTTCGCCGTTTGCTGCTGCGATATCCTTTTCTGTATTCAGAAGCTTCAGTCTGATATCCTGAAGCTTTTCACTCAGCTGCTCGCGCTTTCTGACGATTTCATCCTTTGAACCTGTCAGTTCTCTTACCTTCTGTTCATTTTCGCTGATTTCCCTGCGGTAGCCGTCAAGCTCTTTTCTCGCTGTTTCCATCTGAGAAGTAAGCTCTTCAAGCTTTTTCAGAGAATTTTCACGCTCTTTCTTTGCATCATCAAGCGAGCTTTTTGTATTCTGAAGCTCAGTGCTTCGGCTTCTTATTTCCGCTTCAAGCTTTATCTTATCGCCCTTTACGCAGTCGATATCCTCTGAAATCCGGTTCATCTCGTCCTTCAGTTCTGACAGCTTCTGCTGTTCTTTCTGCAGCAGTTCTTCACCTTTTTCACGGCGGGCAATTTTTTCCTGAGATTGCTTTTTAAGGTTTTCTATCTCATCTGCACGTCCCAGAAGTCCGGTAGTCTTTGAAAGAGAGCCACCGGTCAGAGAACCGCCGGCATTCACGACCTGACCGTCAAGGGTCACTACTTTGAAATGATAGGAATATTTTTTTGCGATAACGACTGCCCTATCCAGATCCACGGCAACGACAATTCTTCCGAGGAGGTTCATAAGAATATCGTTATAGCATTCCTCACAGGAACAAAGCTCTGCTGCGATACCGACAAAGCCCTCACAGCTTTCAAGACCCTTTTCGCTGAGACTTCTGCCCCTGATCGTTGACATCGGTAGGAAAGTTGCACGGCCGCCGCCGGATCTTTTAAGAAAGGCGATCGCTCTTTTTGCGCTTTCGTCATCTGTTGTTACGATATTCTGCATTGCAGCTCCCAGAGCTATTTCAATTGCTGTACTATATTTCTGCGGGGTCCTGATTACTCTTGAAACAGGTCCGTGTATACCGTCGAGTCCGCCTTTTTTAGCCTGACGCAGTACATTCTTTACACTCTGAGCAAAACCCTCAAGGTTATTTTCAAGCTCTTCAAGTATCTTTGCCTTTCCTGAAAGCTGTCTTGATTCAAGGTCAAGTTCGTTTATCTTTTCCTGATACTCCGTGCATTTTTTCTTTTGCAGGTCAATGCTTCCCTGAACCTTTTGCTGACCAGCAGAAAGCTCTTCTATGCTTTTATCGCAGTCAGCCGACATTTTCTTATAGTCCTCTATAATATTATCAAGTGTTTCTATCTGGGATTTTCTTGCTTTGAGGGTATTTTCTATGACATCATTGCGTCCGGTAAGCTCTGTAATTGTACTTTCGGCTGTCATATATCTGATCTTTGCATCCCCGGCCTTTGTGCTGAGCTTTGCAAGAGCCTGGTTTACTTCCTCAAGCTGACCCTCGGATTCGTTTTCTCCGCTTCTCAGTTTAAGCAGGTCATCTGTATATTTATTCTGTTTTTCCGTCTGCTCTGATTTCAGTTCTTCAAGCTTTCCGATTTCACTTTGTTTTTTATCGATTTCCTTCTGAAGCTGTCTGCCGGAATCGGCATACATACGAACGTCTGACCGGATTCTTTCGGCAGTTTCCACATTATGTCTGATATCGCTGCGGATCACGGCTGACTGTGAGCGTTTTTCAGAAGCCTTTTCATCATTTTCTGTGATCTTACTGCGAAGCTGCTCTGTTTTTGCATTATAAGAGCTTTGTTTCAGATAGATTTCTTCGCCTTCTTTTTGTATTGCCTCAAGTGCCGCCTCTGTATCTTTATACTGTGAATTTGCGACCGCAAGCTTATCCTCCTGATCTCTTACAGCTGCTGCTGATTTATCCAGAGTCCTCAGCCAGAGTGCGATCTCAAGCCCCTTCTTTTCTCCTGCATATTCAAGATATGCCTTTGCCTTCTCAGACTGTATCCTCAGCGGTTCCACCCTGCTCTCAAGCATACTCAGGTTATCCCTTAGTCTGACAAGATTATTTTCTGTTTTATCAAGACGTCTTTCGGCATCTGCTTTTTTATATCTGAATTTTGAAATACCTGCGGCTTCTTCAAAGATTTCTCGTCTGTCCTCGCCCTTTGTTGCGACGATACTGTCGATCTTTCCCTGTCCGATCATGGAATATCCGTCACGACCCAGTCCTGTATCCATGAAAAGCTCATGTATATCCTGAAGTCTGACTGCTGTATTATTGATAAGGTATTCGCTGTTTCCCGAGCGGTAATAGCGTCTTGTTATTGCAACCTCATCTCCGTCAAACTGCAGTGTCCTGTCCTTATTATCAAAGGAAAGCGTCACCTGCGCATAACCTGTTTTCTTTCTTTGCTGGGTTCCGTTGAATATTACGTCCTCCATCTTTGAACAGCGCAGCGCCTTCGCCGACTGCTCTCCCAGCACCCAGCGTATGGAGTCGCTAATATTGCTTTTTCCGCTTCCGTTCGGCCCGACAACCGCTGTAATTCCCTCTGTGAAATTCAGCTTTGTCTTATCCGGAAAGGTCTTGAAGCCCTGTACCTCCAATGACTTGAGTTTCAATTTATCACATCGTTTCCTTTTTTATTCTCTGTTCCTGTATGCCGGGGCTTTGCCCCGCACCCCATCAGGGGCTCTGCCCCTGATCCCCGGCAGGGCTCCTCGCCCTGCACCTCGCAAGGGGCTCGAGCCCCTTGACCTGCAATTCTTTGTCCTTTTTAATGACATTTTTTCTTATGACTTACTTATTTTTCACTTACCTATTTTTTACCTTATATTTCACAATAATGATTTCGTATTTATCAAGGGTTTCATCTGTCTCTGTCTTTACCGCTATGCCCATTTCACTGAGCTTCCTGATATTTGCCTTTCTTTGCCCTGTGAACCTTGATATACTTTTCGGATTTATGCGGACGGTTATTTCTCCTTCTTCAACTTCCTTTTCTCTAAGTTGTGAAAGTAATCCGTCAAGCATGATCCTGCTCTCGCAAAGCTCACGAAAGCTCGGGTGAAAGGCTCCTGCCGCCATGCTTTCACGAAGGCTTTCGCTGTCATGAAGTCCCAGTCTTATTACAGCTATACCACGGCTTTCAAAAAACTCCAGAAGCTCTGCACACAGCGGAACCGACTGCTTTGTATCAGGCGGGGCATATTCTCCCGTCTTATACAGCTCATAAAGTCTTGTTCCTTTCATAACAACTGTCGGATAGATCCGCATTGTATCAGGCTCAAGCTCTGCAAGTGAATATGCAGTCTGTCTGTCCTTTTCAGGAGTGCTGCCGTACAGCCCTGTCATCATCTGAAGCCCCAGTGAAAAGCCGTATTCATGTATCAGAGCCGAAGCCCTCCTGACATCATCCGCGGTATGTCCTCTTTCATTCATGAGAAGCACCTGCTCATCCATGCTCTGTGCGCCAAGCTCAATTGACGTAACACCGGAGCTTTTCAGTATTTCCAGTATTTCACAGCTTATTGCATCGGGTCTTGTTGAAAGTCTGATACCACCGAATTCTCCGCTTTTTACATAGGGTGCTGCTGCATCAAGCAGTTCGAGCATATATTCTCTGTCGATCGCAGTAAAGCTGCCGCCGAAAAACGCTATTTCTGCATCAGCGGTCTTTTCTTTCAGGCTTTTTCTTGCTGTTTCAGCTGCTGCGATCACATCTGCAGCGTGAGGCTGAAAGCTTTGTCCTGTGATCTGTTTCTGATTGCAGAAAGAACACTGATGCGGACAGCCGTTATGAGGAACAAATATTGCAATATTTGAATGTCTGATACTGACCGCCCCCTCCAAAGCTGAAATCCCTGATTATTTTCTCCTGATCACACCGCTTTTGCGGCGCAGTCAGGAAAAAACAATGTCTGATTCACTGCATAACGCACAGTATATCCCAGCACATATGCAGAGCTGCCGGGATCACAATACCTTTTGTTTTACTGAATACATAGCTGAAAATAATGCTCAGAATAATTACAGTAATAAATGATCCGCTTAAAAGATTATCTGCAAGTGCACCTGTTCTGTACCATATCGGAAAATGTATTATCAAAAACAGAACTGCATTCACAGCAATTGCTGCAATATTGTTCTTTTTTTCCCTGAGAGTAACATTCAGCAAAACTCCCCTGAAAACCATTTCCTCGCAAAGACCTACTGATGCAAATATCAGCACATCAAGCACTGAAAAGCTGCTGTTAATTACGATACCGCCCTTTGAGCGGATTGAAAGCACAGCGTGGAACATCATGAAAGGCAATAATATCAGCAAATACAGCAGATCCTTTTTTTTCACCGAAAACATTTCACTTTTATCTACATACATACTGCTGTCAAATTTTCTGCTGATAACAAGTGCAGGCAGAAACCATACTATCAGCTTTAAACCTATTTCCTTAATGATATCATAGATTCTCTCCGGTACATTTCTCAGAAAATTTGTCGTCAGATAAAGCTCAAGAAAAGCCCATATTCCCAGAAGAACAATATAGAATATACCTGCTGCAATAAGTGCTTTTTTTCTTGCTCTGAAAAATGATGATTCTTGTAACACCATATAATTACCTTTCTGCTGGATATCAGTAGCCCATAAGCTTGAGTGCTTCTCTTGCAGCCTGCTGTTCAGCTTCCTTTTTGCTTCTTCCGCCTCCCTTGCCGATGACATTATTATTCAGATGCACCTCAACAAAGAAATGCTTGTCATGGTCAGGGCCTTCTTCCCCAACAAGAACATAGGAAAGCTTTTCCTCAGGATTTTTCTGTATGATCTCCTGAAGTGTTGTCTTATAGTCCTTGAAGGCACGAGGCTTAGGATTCTTTATTTCAGGCTCCACCCAGTGAAGGATAAATTTTCTTGCCTGTTCCATTCCGCCGTCAAGATAGATCGATGCGATTATTGCCTCGAATGCATCTGCAAGTATTGATGGTCTTTCGTTTCCGTGAAGGTTCTTTTCACCTCTTGAAAGTCGGAGATAATCGCCCACTCCGAGAGCTGCGGAAAATCTGCAAAGGCTTTTTTCACATACAAGCGACGCCCTCAGCTTTGAAAGCTCACCCTCCGGAAGCTTAGGACAGTTGCGGTAGATATAATCGGAAACAACGATACTCAGTACCGCATCACCGAGAAACTCAAGCCTTTCATTACTTTTCACACCGTGACGCACTTCATTTGCATATGAAGAATGTGTCAGTGCATTCTCAAGATACGAGATATTTTTATAAGTATAACCAATTCGCTTTTCAAGCTCTTTCATTTTTTACTCCCCGGTATTATTTTTATTTATCTGTGCGATCTTCTCTGCAATAATATCTATCGCACCTGTTCCTGCATAATCGGCTGCTGCTTTTATTGATACAGCGATCGCAACCTCATTTGCGCTTCCGTGTGTTTTGAATACTGGCTTATTCACGCCCATTACAACAGCTCCGCCGTAGCGTTTGTAGTCAAAATACTGTTTAAGCTCGTCCATTTCTTTTTTCATCATAAGAGCGCCGAGTTTTGTCCTGAGATTCTTATAGAAAACACCCTTGAACATTCCCACGATCTCTTTTGCTGCGCCCTCATACATTTTTGCGATAACATTGCCTGTAAAGCCGTCCGCTACAATAACCTCTGCTACTCCGGAAGGGATATCCCTTGCCTCGGTATTGCCGATGAAATTGATATCTGTTTCTTTGAGAAGTGCAAAAGCCTCATGTCTGAGGGTATCACCCTTATGATCCTCTGTACCGACATTTGCAAGAGCTACTCTCGGATTTTTTATTCCGATTATCTTTTCCATATATACGCTGCCCATTATTGCAAACTGTCTGAGCATTTCTGCCCTTACCTCTACATTTGCTCCTGCATCTATAAGCATGAACGGACCTCCAGAAGTCGGCATTATCGGTGCAAAAGCAGGTCTTTTGATTCCCTTGATACGCTTGACAAGCATTGTCGCTCCCAGTGTAATTGCTCCGCTGTTTCCTGCGCTGACAAAGGCATCTCCCTTACCCTGTGCAGTAAGCCTGAGTCCGACTGCCATCGAGCTGTCCTTTTTTTCCTTGAGAACTGCTCCAGGGTCATCCTCCATACTCAGCTCATCTGCCGCATCATAAAGTGTAAAGCCGGAAATGTCAAGTCCGTTTTCCTCTGCACATTTTTTAACCTTTTCTATATTACCGACAAGGGCGATATCTATTCCGGGATTCTTCTCCTTTGAAAGAATACATCCCTTCAAAACGACCAGCGGTGCATTATCTCCGCCGAACACATCAACAATTACCTTCATATTTTTCCTCCTGTTTTCCGGCTTTCCCACAGTGCATATTTTCCACTATGTTCTGCTCTCTGTTCAGAGTATCAGCTTTTCCTGACTCAGATAATTATTTTCATCAGGCTTTCATCCTGCAAAAACATGGATGTCTGCTCCGTCCACACTCATAAAAACCTCCGCTGCTGTGAAAAGAAAGCGATGATCTGTTCATTTGCATCATATATAGTTTTCAAGTATTTCCAGAGCTCTTTTTGCATATGCCGCAGCACGTTCACGCTTGTCACGGATATGCTCAGCCAGAGGCGGTAATATTCCGAGATTTGCTCCCATCGGCTGGAAATCCTTTGATTCGCAGTTTGCGATATATCCTGACAATGCTCCTGTCATTGTTTCCGGCGGCAGTATCAGCGAAGCTTCACCCCTGTATCTTCTTGCAGCATTTATTCCTGCCATCAGTCCTGAAGATGCAGATTCCATATATCCCTCAACACCAGTCATCTGACCTGCGAAAAAAAGATCAGGATCGTCCTTCATTGCATAATCAGCTCCGAGGACCTCAGGTGAATCGAGAAATGTATTTCTATGCATTACTCCATAGCGGACATATTCTGCATTTTTCAGTGCCGGTATCATACCGAATACTCTTTTCTGCTCAGGAAATTTCAGATTTGTCTGAAAGCCCACAAGATTATAAAGTGTTTTCTGACTGTTTTCTGTGCGAAGCTGAAGCACTGCCCAGGGTCTGTGACCTGTTTTAGGGTCACGTAGTCCGACAGGCTTCATCGGACCGAAGCGAAGTGTATCCAGTCCTCTGCCGGCAAGTATTTCCACCGGCATACAACCTTCATAAACCTTCGGGTTCATTACATCGACATCATGTCTCGGTGCACGCTCAGCGCTGACAAGAGCCTCATGGAATGCTTCATATTCTTCCTTATTCATAGGACAGTTGATATATGCATCATCACCGCCCTTATCATATCTTGATGCAGTGAAGGCGCAGTCCATGTCAATACTTTCCGCAGTAACGATCGGCGCTGCTGCATCAAAGAAATGAAGACTTCCTCCGCAGCGTTCTATTATTTTTTCAGCAAAAGCATCGCTTGTCAGCGGGCCTGTTGCAACAACTGTTATCCCATCTTTTGGAAAATCCGTTATTTCTTTTCCTATTACTTCTATTTCAGGATGATTTTTTATTTTTTCAGTCACCATTCCGGAAAAAGCATTTCTGTCAACTGCAAGCGCACCTCCGGCAGGAACGCTGCATTTATCTGCACACTGCATCAGCAGAGAGCCAAGTCTGCGCATTTCCTCCTTCAGCAGACCTGCTGCGCTTTCGACCCTTGCAGCCTTCAGAGAATTTGAGCAAATAAGCTCACAAAAATCATCACTTGAATGAGCAGGAGTCTTTTTCAGAGGTTTCATTTCATAAAGCCTGACTTTTATACCTTTTTCGGCAATCTGCCAGGCAGCTTCACAACCTGCAAGACCTGCTCCGAGTACATTAATAAACATCACTTCACCGCCATACCGGTATTTTCT
>ONRO01000336.1 GCA_900320235.1 uncultured Eubacteriales bacterium | reverse complement strand
GCACCGCCGTGAATAAGATTGGGAAGTCTGATACCCTTTTTAATATATATAGCACCGACGCCCTTAGGACCGTGGAATTTATGAGCAGAAAGAGATAGCATATCTACACCAAGATCTTCAATATCGACCGGAACTGTTCCGACAGCCTGGACTGCATCAGTATGAAACAGAATGCCATGCTTTTTTGCGATAGCAGCAAGCTCTTTTATCGGCTGAATAGTACCTATCTCATTATTTGCAAACATGATTGTAGCAAGCCCGGTATCCTCCCGGATTGCAGCTTCAAATTCTTCCGGACGTACAATGCCGTTCTCATGAACATCAAGCAGAGTTACTTCAAAACCGTGTTTTTCAAGATATTCGAGTGTATGGAGAACAGCGTGATGCTCAAATGTCGTAGATATGATATGTTTTTTACCTTTTTTGAGCATAAGCTCTGCAGCACCCTTTATTGCAAAATTATCAGCCTCGCTGCCGCCTGAAAGGAAATAGATCTCATTAGGATTTTTAACTCCAAGACATTGTGCAAATGTTTCTCTTGCTTTATCAACCACTTTTCTTGAAGCAGCTCCTTCTGTATAGAGGCTTGAAGCATTTCCGTAAATAGTTGTAAGGCATGGCATCATTGCCTGAAGTGCCCTTTCACTCAGTTTAGTTGTGGCTGCATTATCAGCATAAACTCTATGATCCAATATTATCACCCTTTAATATTTGATTGAAGATATCATACTAAAATAGTAGGATTTATCCGCTATAAAAGTATACACCATAAAAAATAAAAATACAAGAGTTTTTTAGAAAATCATAGTAATTTGATAGGAAATACACTTAATATCGTAAAATTGCATAAGTATATAATTCAATACTTGTGCAAAATATATGATGATTATAAAAATTTTTCAGCCTGAGCAACTGCCAGTCTGTCACATCTTTCATTTTCCGGGTGACCATTATGACCTCTCACCCAGATGATCTTAACATTATGCTTATCAAGCAAAGAAAGAAGTTCATCCCATAACTCAGGATTTTTAGCTTTTGATTTATCTGATTTGATCCAGTTGTTTTTTTTCCAGTTTGCAGCCCAGCCTTTATTAATTCCGTTGCATACATACTGTGAATCACTTGTCAGAGTAACATTGCATGGTTCTTTCAGAGCTTTCAGACCTTCTATCACAGCGATAAGTTCCATTCTGTTATTGGTAGTAGAGGCTTCTCCGCCGGAAAGTTCTTTTTCATGTTCACCGAACCGAAGAATAGTTCCCCAGCCACCAGGACCGGGATTGCCCTTACAGGCACCATCGGTAAATATTTCTACGTTTTTCAATATTATCACTCCTGAAATAAAATAAATAGTATTCCTTAAATATACTATATCAATTATAAATAAAACACGTCATTAATTCAATAAACTGATATAAAAAATTTACTTTTACGAATTTTAAACAGTTAATTGCTTAAAATACTATTGACAGATTTGCTTAGTAAGAGTAAAATAACTATATAGTTGTGTTCGGATTATTACATTGGCTATTTTTGATCCAGGCTTTATATGATATTTTTTGTTGTTCGGAAAAGTTGTCGGAAATATTATATTAGCTCTGACCCGCAGGGTCAATGTTTTTCCCTGAGATTAGTTCCCGGAAAAGGCTGTTGTTTATCATTTACGGTGTTTATACCGGAAATCCAGGCAGCCGATATTATGCTCAGGAAAAAGATTAATTAAATTAATATTTTTATTGCCTGCAAGTGTTTATCAAAGGAAGCTGCTTTGAATATATTGTAAATGCAGGCTGTATAATTATTGCTGCAAAACGCCGGGATCAACCTTTGTTTACATAATGTAATACATACTATCTGTCCGGAACTATCGTGAAGAACAGACGGGATAAAAGCGCAAAGCTTCAGGAAATAATAGCTTATTGTGCATATCTGTCGGAAAATAATTTATTAATGGAGGTAATTAAGTGATCTCAGAATATAACAGAAGAAATGCAGCTAAGGACGGAAAAAATAAAAGGCTGCAGAGAACAAGGTATGGAAAGCCCTCACAGTCTAAAAGAACAAGGCCTCGTCAGGTTGAGAATTCAAAGCTTTTTGACCGTATTATGAAACCTCAGAAAATATCCGATCAAAAGCTTGGAGGCGAGACAGTGACTGTAACCGATGCACTTACTGTAAGTGCAGGCAATGGACTTGAAGAAAGAAGAACAGTTCAGAATTATAAAAGAAAAACAGATTATAAGCCCGTTCAGTCGCTTAAAAATAATAAAAAGGAACCTTGTGTCAGGATTACGTTTCTCGGCGGTCTGAATGAAATAGGAAAGAATATAACATTATTTGAATGTGATGATGATATGTTCCTTCTTGACTGCGGAATGGCTTTTCCTGACGGAGATATGCTTGGCGTTGACCTTGTTATCCCTGATTTCACATATCTTGAAAGAAACAAAGATAAGATCAGAGGTATAGTGCTGACTCATGGACATGAAGATCATATCGGTGCGGTACCATATCTTCTGAAAAAAATGAATCTGCCTGTATATGGTACAGCGCTGACTCTTGGTCTTGTAAGCAGCAAACTCAAGGAGCATGGACTTCAGAGCAAGGCAAAGCTGAATGTTGTGAAGGCAGGTCAGAGAATAAAGCTCGGAAGGATAGGAATTGAATTCATTCATGTAAACCATTCTATTCCTGATGCAGTCGGAGTTGCGATTCATACAAGCGCAGGAATTATCGTTCATACAGGCGACTTTAAAATTGATTGTACGCCTACAACAGGAGAAATGATCGACCTTTCACGCTTTGCAGAGCTTGGTAAACAGGGTGTTCTTGCACTTATGGCGGATTCCACAAATGCTGAAAGACCGGGATATACAATGACTGAGCAGAATATAGGTCATACATTCGATATGCTTTTCAAGGAGGCAGAGGACAGCAGAATTATTATTGCAACCTTTGCGTCAAACCTGGGAAGAATACGTCAGATACTTACCTGTGCTGAAAAATACGGCAGAAAGGTTGCCTTTTCCGGACGAAGCATGATAAATAATATGACAATAGCTTCTGAGCTTGGATATATTGATGTACCCGATGGTCTGATCATTGATATAGATATGCTTGGTCAGTATACAAAGGATCAGATTGTTCTTATTACAACAGGAAGCCAGGGTGAACCAATGTCAGCGTTGTCCAGAATGGCATATTCTGACCACAGGAAGGTCGCTGTTGGACCTGATGATTATATTATAATTTCAGCAAATCCGATACCGGGAAATGAAAAAATGGTAAGCACTGTTGTGAATGAACTGATGAAGCATGGCTGTAAAATTGCTTCAGAGTCGATGTATGAGGTCCATGTTTCGGGACATGCATGCAGGGAAGAGCTGAAGATTATACAGGGACTTACAAAACCAAAATACTTTATTCCTGTTCACGGCGAGCAGAAGCATCTTGTAAAGCATTCTGAGCTTGCTATGGGAATGGGAATGCCAAGAGAAAATATCTTTATCGGAGATATCGGAAATGTAGTTGAGCTGAGCAAAAGCTCAATGAAACAGCTTCCGAGCGTACCGGCAGGTAAAGTGCTTGTTGATGGACTCGGAGTCGGTGATGTAGGAAGTATTGTCCTTCGTGACAGAAAACATCTCGGACAGGATGGTCTGATAGTTGTAGTTGTTACACTTGACAGTGCAACTGGTCAGGTTTGTGCTGGTCCTGATATAGTTTCAAGAGGATTTGTCTATGTCAGAGAAAGTGAGCCGCTGATGGAAGCAGCCCGGGATTCTGTTCTTCGTGCCCTTGACAGCTGCGACAGACAGGGTATACATGAATGGAGTGTAATTAAAAATACTATCAAGGATGAGCTTTCAAAGGAGCTTTATGATAAGACAAGAAGAAGTCCTATGATTCTTCCTATTATTATGGAGGTATAAAAGACGCTGTTAAAGTAGCAGCGAAGAAGTTGGTGTTCAGGTATGGGTAAAAGAAAAAACAGCATATTTATAACACCCTTGTTTGTTATTCTGACAGTGGCAATGTTTATAATGGCACTTGTATCATACTGGTGGGATCATTATATATTTGTCGCTGAGCTGATTTTTGCAATTGCAGCTCTTGCGGCTGTTTTTGTAAGCATGATGAATTATAAGAAATATCTCACAAAGATCGTCACAGATGCTGCAAATTCAGCGGAAGATGTTGATATAGAACGAATCAACAGTATAGCAATGCCAGTGGCTGTTCTTGGTGAGAATAACGAAATAGTGATAGTCAATGACATTTTCAAAAAGAATCTTATCAGCGATGAAGATCCGACAGGCGATTTTATTGAAAAATTTCTGTCAGACAGCAATCCTGATTCTCTCTTCAATGAGAATGGCACAGATACCTTTATTAATGGAAAATGGTATATCGCATTTGCAGTAAGATCAGGCGAAAGTCTGTTAGTCTATTTCGTTGATGATGATACCTATAAGGTAAATTCAGATGAATTTCTTGATTCAAGACCGGCTGTCGCACTCATTGCATTTGATAACAAGGATGAACTTGAGCGTGACAGTGAAGAGGGCGAGGCAAGCCGGATAAAGGTGCTTGTTGAAAAAGCGATTGCCGGATGGGTGTCAAAAACAAAGGGCTTTTATAAAAAGCTTTCCGGGGGAAGGTATCTCGCAGTATTTGAAGACAGAAATATCAAGCAGTTTATTGATGAGAAATTCAAGATACTTGAAGAGATCAGACAAATTGAGATTGACGACAGGATAAATGCTACTATTTCAATCGGTGTCGGAAGAGGTGCCGGCAGCTTCAAGGAAAGCGAGATGTGGGCACGTCAGGCTCTGGAAATGGCTCTCGGCCGAGGAGGAGATCAGGCAGCTGTAAAGAAAAACGAAGCCTATCAGTTTTTCGGCGGTCTTTCAAAGGGTATTGAAAAACGTGATAAAGTAAGGACAAGAGTAATTGCAGCAACGCTGACAAACCATGTCAATAACAGCAGTAATGTAATAATAATGGGTCACAGATATTCTGATCTTGACAGTGTGGGCGCTTGTATCGGAATGTGGAGTGCTGTTGTAAAAGGTCTGCACAGAAATGCGTATATTTGTATTGACAGACAGCAGACACTGGCAAAGCCTCTGGTAAAGAGTTTTGAAAAAGCAGGCTTTGAAAGCATTTTCAAAAACGAAATGGAAGCCTACGATATGATTGATGATCATACGTTACTGATTATTGTAGATACTCATTCGCCGAATTTTGTAGAGTCAAAAGCTGTTTATGAAAAATGTAAAAAAGTTGTAGTTATTGATCATCACAGAATGATGGTAAACCATATTGATAATGCGGTAGTATTTTACCACGAACCTTATGCATCATCTGCATGTGAAATGACTGCAGAACTTGTACAGTATCTCGGCGACTGTTCTCTCAGCCGTCTTGAGAGTGAAGCATTGCTTTCCGGAATCATGCTCGATACAAAGAATTTTGTACTAAGAACCGGTGTAAGAACCTTTGAAGCAGCAGCATTTCTGAAAAGTAATGGTGCCGATACGGTAGAGGTCAAGAGACTATTCTCTAACTCTATCGATACATATAAGGTCAAGTATAAGCTTGTCAGTGATGCTGAAATCTTCAATTACTGTGCAATAGCCTGTGCAGATACCAATACGCCTGATATCAGGATTGCTTCAGCACAGGCAGCAGATGAGCTTTTAGGAATAGAAAACGTAAAAGCTTCATTTGTAATGTATAAAACAGGAAAAACTATCAATATTTCAGCACGTTCTCTTGGAGATCTTAATGTACAGGTGATAATGGAAGCGCTTGGCGGCGGCGGACATCAGACAATGGCAGCATGTCAGCTTGAAGGCGTAAGCCAGGAAGAAGCCAGAGAGCGTCTGATTTCAATAATAAATGATCTTGAGATCAATAAAAAGGAAGACAGCAATTCCAAAAAAACAGAGGTAAAAACCGGTTGATCAGTAAATAACATATAGCAATTATGTACCGGCCTTTGATGCCGGATGAAGTCGAGCGGCGAAGATCGCCCGAAAATAAAAAAGAAAAGGGAGAATAAACACAATGAAGGTAGTACTTTTACAGGATATCAAAGGAACAGGAAAAAAGGGAGAGCTTGTTAATGTATCAGACGGATATGCAAGAAATTTTCTTTTTCCGAGAAAACTTGCAAGAGAGGCGGATGCTCAGGCGCTGAACGAGCTTAAAAATGCAGAGCAGTCAAAAAAATACAAGATAGAGACTGAAACTGCACAGGCAAAGGCAAATGCTGAAAAGCTTAATGATCAGACTATCACTATTATCGGTAAAGCCGGTAAGGGAGGAAAGCTGTTCGGTTCAGTTACAAGCAAGGAAATTGCAGCAGAGCTTAAAAACAAATATAACATTACAGTTGATAAGAGAAAGATAGTTCTTGACAGTGATATCAAATCATTCGGAACCTATAATTGTGAGGTAAAGCTCTATACAGGTGTATCCGCAAAGCTTAAAGTTATGGTAACCGAGGAAGAAACAAAATAATTCAGACTTAGACAGATTTGGGACATGCTCTCAAATCTGTTGTCGTTATTTAAAGAAGGGATGATGTTTAATAATGAGCGATAATATGCCTGTTGTATCTGTTGATGGTCTGAATCTTCCATACAGCGCTGAAGCTGAACAGGCTGTTCTTGGCTCTGTTCTTCTTAACTCAGATTCTCTGATGACAGTGATGGAAATTCTGCCTACTCCAGATTATTTCTATCTTTCAAACCATAAGGCTATTTACAGAGCTATGATCGATTTGTTTACTGTGAGTAAACCTGTTGATTTTGTAATGGTTCTCGAACAGCTCAGAAGTGAAAAAAATTTTGACGAAGCAAATATTAAGGGTTATATGATGCAGTTGGCGAATATTGTTCCTTCTTTGTCAAGGGTACCTGATTATTGTAATATCGTCAAGGAAAAGTACCTGGTACGAAGTCTGATTATTGCTTCAAGAGAGGTAATAGATGACGCAGCAGCTCCAAATGATAATGTTGAAAAGCTAATCGATTCTGCAGAGCAGAGAATATTCGACATCAGAGATGATAAGAATGTAAAAGGCCTTGAAAGGATTAATAATGTTATCCTTGAGACATTTGATCGTCTTGATCTTCTGAATTCTCCTGACAGTGATGCATATAAAGCACTTCCCACAGGAATATCAGATCTTGACCGGACAATCACAGGTCTGAACAGATCTGACCTTATACTGCTTGCCGCACGTCCTGGTATGGGAAAAACAAGTTTTGCTCTGAATATCGCCCGTCATGTAGCTGTAAAAGCAAAGAAGCGTGTAGCATTTTTCTCGCTTGAAATGTCAAAGGAACAGCTTGCTTCAAGACTGCTATCCACCGAAGGTCTTATCGAGGGAACAAAGCTCAGGACAGGCAAGCTTAGTGGTGATGAATGGACAAGACTGATTGAAGCCGGAGATATTCTCAGTAAAACTGAGATGTATCTTGATGATACCCCCGGAATAACCGTGCCTGAAATGAAAGCAAAGATACGCAGACTAAAATATGTTGATCTTATAATAATAGATTATCTTCAGCTCATGTCTGCTTCAAGAAGAATAGATAACCGTGTTCAGGAAATATCTGAAATTACAAGAAATCTTAAGATAATGGCAAAGGAATTCAATGTTCCGGTAATAACTCTATCACAGCTTTCAAGAGCGAGTGAGCAGAGAGCAGAACATGAACCACAGCTTTCTGACCTGAGAGATTCAGGATCTATCGAGCAGGATGCAGATATTGTTCTTTTTCTATACAGAGAAGGTTATTATCAGAGTACAAAAAGCGGAAATAATCCCGAAGAAGTTGATTTGAACAGCGGTCAGTGTATTGTTGCCAAAAACCGTCATGGTGAAACAAGATCTGTTCCGCTTCATTGGCAGGGTGAATTTATGCGCTTTACTTCACAGGAGCTGAGCCGTGGAGAATAAAATTAAAGAAACAATTAGTAAATATAATATGCTTTCAAAAGGAGATACAGTTGTTGTCGGCCTTTCAGGCGGAGCTGATTCCTGTGCTTTGATTCATTTTCTTTCATCTGTAAAAGATGACTTTTCTCTTACTCTGATTGCATGTCATGTTAATCATATGATAAGAGGAGATGAAGCTGACAGGGATGAAGAATTTTCCCGTAATCTTGCCATAGAGCTTGGCGCAGAATTCAGACTTCTGAAAATAAATGTTCCACAAGAGGCTGAAAAACGACATGAAAGCATAGAAAAGACTGCAAGGGATATCAGATACGATTTTTTTGAAAAAACCGCTGAGCAGTATAATGCAAAAATTGCAACAGCTCACACAGCATCTGATAATGTAGAAACGGTTCTGTTTAATCTCGCAAGAGGCAGTGGAATAAAAGGATTGTGTGGAATACCGCCTGTCAGAGGCAGAATTATTCGCCCACTTATCACAGTTGAAAGGGACGAGATAGAAAAATACTGCAGAAAAAATGAGCTTAATTATGTTACAGACAGCACGAATTTAACTGATGAATATTCAAGGAATAAGCTCAGACATAAGGTTGTGCCTGTACTTAAGGAAATCAATCCTGCTATTGAAAAAACTATTACAAGAATGACAGAAAATCTGATCTGTAATGTAAAACACCTTGACAGCAGTGCTGAAAAGCTCATAAAATCTGCATCTGAAAGCTCTCCTGATGATAATTTATATAAAGCTGATATACTTTACAGAGCAGATGAAGCAGTTTTTTCAAGGGTAATAGCAATTCTTCTTGAGCCATTCGGAGTCATTCCCGAGGCTGTACATATTGCACTTGTAAGAGATATCTGCACCCGCAGCGGTGCTGTTCAGATAAAAGGAAATATTTTTGCTGTTTCAAAGCAGGGTTATCTGCGTATAATAGAAAAAAGCGGCAGTATAACACAGGATAATATTTCTGTACCATTTTTACAGGGAAATGGGGTTGTTATAAATAACAAAAAAATTTCACTTGAAAAGTATTCACTGACCGAAATAAACAAGGCTGAAAATTGCCCTGAAAAAAATATTAAAATTATGTTTAATAATCGGGCGGATTATGATACAATAGATAACGAAGCTGTTTTCAGATATCGCAGCGAAGGCGATCGTTTCAGACTTCCGGGCAGGGGATTTTCTAAAAGTCTGAAAAAGCTTTTCAATGAAATGAAGATACCTGCAGAAAGACGTAACAGAATATTAGTTCTCGCAAGCGGACATGATATAATCTGGATAGAAGGAATCGGTTTTTCTGAGGGTTATCTTGCAGGAAAGAAAACAAATTGTTTTCTGAGGATCAATATCACTGATCTGAGTAATAAAGGAGAATGATCCGATGCATAAGGATGTTGAAAGAATAGTTTATTCCCAACAGCAGCTATCTGAAGTATGTGACAGACTGGCGTTGGAGATCAATAATGATTACAAAGGCAGGAAGGTTGTTGTAATTGGTATTTTAAAGGGATGTGTATTATTTTTTTCTGATCTTTTCAGAAGGCTTGAGATTGACTGTACTATGGATTTCATGGCGGCATCAAGTTACGGCAGCGGTACTAAGTCATCAGGAAATGTAAAGATTACTAAGGATATCACCGAGGAAATCTCCGGAAAAGATGTTATTCTTGTAGAGGATATTCTTGATACCGGGAATACTCTTTCATACATAAAGGAATATCTTGAGTCCAGTTCTCCGGCATCAGTCAGGATCTGTACACTGTTTGACAAGCCTTCACGAAGGACAGAAAATATAATTGCCGATTATAAAGGCTTTACGATAGATGATGTTTTTATTGTTGGATATGGACTTGATTATGCTGAAAAATACAGAAACCTTCCGTATGTCGGTGTTTTAAAACCGGAGGTTTATGATAAATGAACTATTTTCATTTAATTTCAGTATGAAAGCTTATCAGAGCTGAAATGATCTGTATCTGATAGGTAAAGACGCTTATTATTAAAACTTGCTTATAATAAAACTAAAAGGAGTGACCATTGCTTGGATAACAAGAAAACAATCCGCAATCTTATTATTTATCTCGGAATTCCGATACTTCTCATAATCATTGTTTCGATTTTCTTTTCGATACAGCCGAAGGATGAAAAACCGACCTCAGAGATAATTTATCTGTTTAAGGATAACAAGGTCAAGGAATATAACCTTGATTTCGGTACAGGTGATCTTTCAATCACAAAGACAGATGACAAGAAAATTGATACAAAAGTTGCAAGCGTATCTCTGTTTCTTGAAGCGATAGATCCTTATGTTGAAAACTATAACAAGACTGCCGAAGAACCGATGAAATTCAACTGGAAACAGGCAACAGACAATTCTTTCTGGCTCAGTCTCCTGCCTGAAGTTGTACTTATCATATTGTTTGTAATAGTATGGCTGTATTTTATGAGGCGTCTGTCAGGCGGCTTCGGAGATGCCGGAAAGTCAATGAGCTTTGGCAAGGCTAAAATAAAAAGCGTCAGCGATGAAAAGCGTAAAACCACATTTGCAGATGTTGCTGGTGCAGATGAAGAAAAGGAAGAGCTCAGAGAAATAGTTGAATTCCTCAAAGATCCTAAAAAGTATAATGAACTCGGAGCAAGAATACCTAAGGGTGTACTCCTTGTAGGCCCTCCCGGTACAGGTAAAACTCTTCTTGCAAGAGCAGTAGCCGGTGAAGCAGGTGTTGAGTTTTTCTCAATTTCCGGTTCTGATTTTGTAGAAATGTTTGTCGGCGTCGGTGCATCAAGAGTAAGAGATCTTTTTGATCAGGCAAAGAAAAACTCACCTTGTATTATTTTTATCGATGAGATAGATGCTGTGGGCAGACAAAGAGGTGCAGGTCTTGGCGGCGGACACGATGAACGTGAACAGACGCTTAACCAGCTGCTTGTCGAGATGGATGGTTTCGGCGCAAACGAAGGCGTAATAATGATTGCAGCAACAAACAGACCTGACATTCTTGATCCTGCGCTTATGCGTCCGGGCAGATTTGACAGACAGGTAATCGTCGGCAGACCTGACATCAAGGGCAGAGAAGAAATACTCAAAGTTCATGCAAAGGGTAAGCCTCTTGCACCTGATGTTGAGCTCAGAACGATAGCAAAGTCAACAGCAGGCTTTACAGGCGCAGACCTTGAAAATCTCCTGAATGAAGCTGCTCTTCTGGCAGCAAGAAAGGATCTCAAGGCTATTACAATGCGTGAGGTCGAAGAAGCAACTATTAAAGTTGTAGTAGGAACTGAAAAGAAATCAAGAGTAATGACCGATAAGGAAAAGAAACTCACAGCATATCATGAAGCAGGTCATGCGATTGCAACGTATTTCTGTCCGACACAGGATCCGGTTCATCAGATATCAATTATTCCCCGCGGAATGGCAGGCGGATTTACTATGTCCCTGCCTTCTGAGGACAGAAGTTACCGTTCACGCAAGGAGATGCTTGAGGAGATAGTAGTTCTTCTGGGCGGACGAGTTGCTGAATCACTTATACTCGAAGATATATCCACAGGTGCTTCAAATGATATCGAAAGAGCAACGAATCTTGTATTCTCAATGATCACAAAATACGGAATGAGTGAAAAGCTTGGTCCGATAACCTACGGTTCAAATGACGGAGAAGTTTTCCTTGGCAAGGAATTCGGTCATAATAAAACATATTCTGAGGAAACCGCTGCAAAGATAGATGCTGAGGTAAAGGAATATATCACCAACGGTTATAAGAAGACTGAAGAAATACTGAAGGAGCATACATTTGAGCTTCACAGCGTTGCTCAGTTCCTCTTTGAGAATGAAAAGATGTCCGGCGAACAGTTTATCTGTGCGATGGAGGGAAAAGAAATCCCTGTTGATGAAGAGACTGATGATGACGAAGATTATGATCTTGACGAATTCAGCGAATCAGAGAAAAATAAACATTCAGATAAAGATGTCGATGCTGATTCTGATGATGATAATGAAGAATAATTGTTTTTCAAGGAGTGCAGTTTCGCACTCCTTGAATTGTAAAAAATCATACTTTAATAATTCAATGAGTAATCTCAGGGGTATTCCCGCCCGCCGGTGGCAGGCGGGAATACTATACTTTATGACTATTATTTTCGGAGGAAAAAATGGCATTCAAAAAAATTATAGTAAAAGGTGCAAGAGAGCATAATCTAAAAAATATAGATGTAGAGATACCACGGGATGAGCTTGTAGTAATGACAGGTCTTTCCGGATCGGGAAAATCATCACTTGCTTTTGATACTCTTTATGCAGAGGGACAGAGGAGATATGTTGAATCACTTTCATCATATGCGAGAATGTTTCTTGGTCAGATGGATAAGCCTGATGTTGACAGTATTGACGGACTTTCTCCGGCAATTTCAATTGATCAGAAAACAACCTCCAAAAATCCCCGTTCAACTGTCGGAACAGTGACAGAGATTTATGATTATCTTCGTCTGATGTATGCACGAATCGGTATTCCTCATTGTCCTGTTTGCGGACGTGAGATAAAACAGCAGACAGTAGATCAGATTGTAGATAAGGTCATGGCTCTTCCTGAAAGAACAAAGATACAGATTCTTGCCCCTGTGGTAAGAGCCAAAAAAGGTCAGCACCAGAAGGAACTTGAGGCTGCATCAAAAAGCGGCTTTGTCCGCGCCAGGGTCGATGGAATCATATATGATCTGGCTGAGAAAATACCGATCGAAAAAAACAAGAAGCATAATATAGAAATAGTTGTGGACAGACTTGTAATAAAAAGCGATATACGTTCAAGGCTTTCAGATTCGATCGAAACAGCGTCAAAGATAGCCGGCGGCCTGACGATTATTTCTGTAATCGGCGGAGAGGATACTCTTTATTCACAGAATTATGCCTGCCCTGAGCATGGTGTAAGTATAGATGAAATGAGCCCGAGAATGTTTTCATTCAATAATCCATATGGTGCATGTAAGAAATGTACGGGTCTTGGGGTATTTATGAAAATTGACATCAATCGTATTATTCCTGATATGACAAAATCAGTTCGTCAGGGTGCAATCAAAGGCAGCGGCTGGGCAATGGAAGGAAGCACAATTGCATCAATGTATTTTGAAGCTCTGGCTGAAAAGTATAATTTTTCTCTTGATGAACCGCTTGAAAATCTGTCGGGAGAAATAATTGATATTCTCTTGTATGGTACAAAGGGTGAAAAGCTCACAGTGCATAGAAAAAGCGAATACGGAAGCGGAACTTACAAGACAGATTTTGAGGGCATAGTAAATAATCTCGAAAGAAGATTCAGAGAAACACAAAGTGCATGGATAAAGGCAGAAATAGAAAGCTATATGTCAGCTGTACCATGTGATGCCTGCAAGGGAAAAAGATTGTCGCCTGAAAGTCTTGCTGTTACAGTCGGCGGAATGAATATCAGCGAATTCTGCGATATGTCTGTTGGTCAGGCGCTTGAGTTTGTAAAGCAAACAACTCTGACAGAAAGAGAAAGGGTAATTGCAGCATCGATTACAAAGGAAATTGACAGCAGACTGAGTTTTCTGAACAGTGTTGGTCTTTCATATCTTACATTGTCACGTTCAGCAGGAACACTTTCCGGTGGTGAAAGCCAGAGAATAAGGCTTGCAACTCAGATAGGTTCATCACTTTCAGGAGTTTTGTATATTCTTGACGAGCCGAGTATAGGACTTCATCAACGTGATAATGATAAGCTGATAGGTACTCTTAAAAACCTTCGTGATCTTGGAAATACTGTTGTTGTAGTTGAACATGATGAGGATACAATGTATGCAGCGGATCATATTATCGATATCGGACCTGGAGCAGGAATTCACGGCGGTGAACTTGTCTGTGCAGGTACAATAGATGATATCAAGAACTGCGAACGTTCGGAGACAGGTTTATATCTTAGCAGGAAAAAATGTATTTCTGTTCCTCAGGAGAGAAGAAAGGGCAGCGGAGAAATACTAACTGTAAAAGGAGCTTATCAGAATAATCTTAAAAGCATAAATGTAGATTTTCCCCTCGGAAAATTCATTTGTGTTACAGGTGTTTCAGGATCTGGCAAATCCTCTCTTGTAAACGAGATACTGTATAAACAGCTTGCAAGTGATCTGAATAAAGCACGTCCTGTTCCTGTAAAGTGCAAGAGCATTACAGGTGTTGAACATCTTGATAAGGTAATAGATATCAATCAGTCTCCGATCGGAAGGACTCCACGCTCAAATCCGGCAACATATACAGGAGTGTTCACAGATATCCGTGAGCTATTTGCGCAGACAAACGAAGCAAAGATGAGAGGCTACAAATCAAGCAGATTTTCCTTCAATGTAAAGGGCGGACGTTGTGAAGCATGTCAGGGCGATGGAATAATAAAAATAGAAATGCACTTTCTTCCGGATGTATATGTACCTTGTGAGGTATGCGCCGGAAAAAGATATTCAAGGGAAACACTTGAAGTAAAATATAAAGGTAAATCCATTTATGATGTTCTTGAAATGACGGTAGAAGAAGGATGCGAGTTTTTCTCTAATCAGCAGAGAATATATAACAAGCTGAAAACACTGAAGGATGTAGGTCTTGGATATATCAAAATAGGACAGCCGTCTACAACACTTTCCGGCGGTGAAGCACAGAGAATAAAGCTTGCTACCGAGCTTTCAAAGCGTTCCACAGGAAAGACTGTATATATACTTGATGAACCGACAACAGGACTTCATATTGCAGATGTACACAGATTGATTGACGTTCTTCAGAAATTTGTAGATGCAGGTAATACAGTAATAGTCATTGAGCATAATTTGGATCTTATCAAAACTGCAGATCATATCATTGATCTCGGTCCTGAAGGCGGTGACGGAGGCGGAACAATAATTGCCTGCGGAACACCGGAGGAAATTGCAGAATGCGAAAACTCCTACACAGGTCAGTATCTGAAAAAGTATTTATAAGCGGAGTATACCGATATATCCGGTAGTCTGTACTGTTATGTTTAAGAGAATCATTTATTCCGGAATAAGTTTTCAAAAAGACGGATCCGGATAATTGTAAATTACTATTCAGACTGCTGAGTTTTCAAAGGCATTATGAAGGAGGGGAGATAATATGTTCGGATATATCCGGCCTTTCAGAGATGAAATGAGAATCAAGGATTATCAGCTTTATAAAAGCGTTTATTGCGGATTATGCAAAAGCATGAAAAAAAACTACGGCATATTATCTACTCTGACCCTCAATTATGACTGTACAGTGCTTGCAATACTGTATATGTCAGTTAAAAAGGAAAAATGCAGTGTCAGGAAGGAAAGATGCAGTGTCAATCCTTTTAAAAAATGTTTACTTTGCAGTTGTGAAGGTGACGCACTCAGATTTTCCGGGGCTGTTTCAGTAATTATGTGTTATCAGAAACTCAGAGATACAATAATAGACAGTGCTTTTCCAAAAAAAATAGCCGCAGTTTTAGGAAGAATTGCATTATATTATAATTATAAGAAGGCAGTAAATGCTTATCCGTACATAGATGATCTTACTGCGGAAATGATGGGAAAACAGCTTGATGCAGAAAAAACAGACTCCGGAGTTGACCGCAGTGCAGATCCTACTGCAAAGCTGATTTCAAAGCTGTGCATGAGTTTTTCTGATGATGAGAGATTAAAACGTACACTCAGTGTTTTCGGATATCATATCGGAAGATGGATATATCTTATGGATGCCGCTGACGATCTTGAAAAGGATATAAAGCATCATAATTTCAATCCATTCAGCAGCAGATATGAAGGCGATATTAAAGATACTATGAAATACTGCAATGAAGTACTGAATATGACTGTTGCCCAGATAATACTCGCATATGAGCTTCTGGAGCTTCATTCGTTCAAGGCGGTACTTGACAATATAATATATTCTGGATTATCATATCAACAGAAGAATTATACAGAGATGAAATACATCAGTAAAAATAAAACAGAAGATCTTTATAATGCACTTGACAATGAAACCGATGGAGAATAATTATGGAATTTATGCATAGTTTTGAACAGGTACAGATTCTCATTGATAACGGACAGTATGAGGAAGCCGAAAATATGCTCATGACATTGCAGACACACCCTGACCAGGCAAGATGGAATTATATGATGGCTGTTGTTTCAATGTACAAAGGATGGTTTGAATATGCTGCAAAATATGCAGAAAAAGCTCATGAACTTGAACCTGATAATATAAGTTATAGTGATTATTTAAAAACAATAAGGGAACAGAGATCATCAAATAAAAAGAAGGAAACAGCCGGTGATGCTTTTGAGTGCTGTATTGACTGCTCAGATTGCTGTGAGTGTTTAAGTAGTTTTGCTTGAATAATAATGTCCATGGAAAACTGCAATATTATTAATTATCAATCTGAGAACAACAGACAAAAGTCGTATGAGTTTAGGAGGAAAATTGATGAATGATCCGTACAGAATACTCGGAATAACACCCGATGCGACTGATGATGAAGTAAAAAAAGCATACAGAAAACTTGCAAAAAAATACCATCCAGACCGATATCAGAATAGTCCTCTTGCAGAAGATGCTTCTGAGAAAATGAAGGAAATCAATTCTGCCTATGATATGATAATGAATATGAGAAAGAACGGAACTGAATATTCATCCGGAAGTACATATTCAAGCACATATAGCAGTTCATCTTCACACGGAAGATATTCCGAGATCCGTATATTGATAAATAACGGCAGATTCGATGAAGCCGAGCAAAGATTATCTTCGATCCCTCCGACTGAACGAACAGCAGAATGGTATTATCTTATGGCAGTAATATCCTATCACAAAGGCTGGCTTGAGGAAGCATATAATTACGCATCAGCTGCCTGCAGGCTTGCACCTGATGATGTAGAATACAGATCATTTTTCAGCCGTATAAGAAATCAGAGAAATGGAAGTTATTCAGGCTTCGGAGGAAACTCATCTCTGGGATGCGACTGCTGTGAGATGTTTACATGTATGCTTTGCAGTGATTGTCTGTGTAATGTATGCTGCAGTAGATGAAAATGAAAAGAACGTTTAATATCGCAACTGGAGGAATATGTGCTGCAGTGTGTGCAGTAATGCTGATAATATCTGCAGGTATTTCATTTGGTCAGTATACAGCAGCTGTCCTTGCAGGATTGATATTGCATATTATGTCATATAAAACAGGAACAGGTACTGCACTGTGTTCGTATGTTGCAGCTTCGGTCGCAGCTTTTGTTTTTTCGGCTGACAGATCGGGGCTATTTCTATTTATTATTCTGACAGGATATTATCCTGTTCTTCGTTCTTTAATCTGCGTGAGAATGGGGAAGAAAACTGCAATTATAATTATAATTAAGCTGCTTTTTTCATGCATTACTGGAACATTATATGTTATGACATTTTTATTTGTTTTAAATATCAGGCCTGCTTTTGTATTATTTGAAGATAAGATTCTTGCTGCTGTAATGATTATCAGCTATATTGTTTTATTCTTCATTTATGACACAGCTCTTTATCTTTTTGAAAAAAGTTACAAATTGAAAATCATTTCTTTCCTTGACAGAATTATCAGGTAAATTATTCGTAATATTTTTTATATTTTTATAATGAAACTATTATAACAATTCATGCAAAAAACACTTTAATCATTCAGCTTAAAATAAGGAATAAAAATGTCAACACTTTCAAAATAATAAAGATATACTCAGAAAAGTAACAATATAAAAGTGATTATTGAAATATTTTATTATCAGATGATAATTTTTTCACAAAGAATTTATACAAAATGACAATTGAATAAAGGTTAAAAATAGGTTATAATAATTACAATTATATATGAATGTTTGTATCGGGATTGTTACTATTTTTTGGAAAGGACGTGTGACCGTTGAGATCTGAAGAAACACAAGATTTAAATACGCCACGTAAGCATATAAACAGATTATCTGTTAAAATAAAAAAAGCAATTGCGGTTGTTTGTACAGCTGCATTACTTGCGGGAACAGTACCAGTGATATCCTCAAGTGTTATTACAGCCAATGCACAGAATGCTATCTATGCACGGGCTGTTTCATCACTTAATCTGAGAAGTGGTATGGGAATGCATTATAAAGTAGTTGAAGTAATATCAAAGAATGCATCGCTTGTTGTTCTTGACAGATCAAATAAGTCATGGATAAGGGTAAAAACTTCAAATGGTCATACAGGCTATTGTGCAGCAGATTATCTTGATGTTACAACAGATGCAAAGGCTACTACATTCCTAAATGTAAGAAAGGGACCGAGTACAAATTATGCTTCAATAAAGACAATAGTTCCCGGAACAAAACTTGATATTCTTAAGTTCTGTGGTGCTTCGTGGCTTAATGTCAAACTGATGGATGGAACTGTCGGATATGTATGTAATGAATTTGATTATGTTCAGTATCTTCCAGGAACATCTACTGATACAAAGGTAAAAACAAACGCAGAGAAATCATCATCGTCTTCTCAGACTGAGTCGAAGACTGTAACAGTAAGTATTTCAGCAAACAGTAAATCCCTGGATATCGGTAATTCTTTTACATTAGTTGCAAAAACCACATCCGGCGGAACATTTAACTGGAAAAGTTCTGATAAAAATATTGCAACAGCTACAAGCAAGGGTCTTGTAACTGCTGTAAAGCCCGGCAAAGCTACTATTACTGCAAATGATACAAAATCCTCGAAATCTGTCAGCTGCACCGTTACGGTTGTAAAGCCATCTATTCAGAGCATAAATCTGAGTTCTAAATCAGGTACTCTGACAGTAGGTCAGAGTTTTACACTTAAACCTTCTGTAAAGCCTTCAAACGGAAAGGTTGCATATTCAACTTCAAATTCATCAATAGCAACTGTTACTTCAGCAGGAGTTATCAAAGCTGTTAAACCAGGTTCAGCTACAATTACAGTAAAAGATGCTCAGGGCGG
>ONRO01000298.1 GCA_900320235.1 uncultured Eubacteriales bacterium | reverse complement strand
TTTTTTCAACACAGTGTTGCAGAAGCGAAAAATTTATAATAAAATATATATAGAATTCTTTGTAAATCACACTTTTGTATTCTTTCTGAGTCAGCAAAACCATGTATTGTTATGCATGAGCAGAATATTTATGTTTTTTATTTGTAATTATTATTTGGATGGAGAATGTTTATGGTCGTTAAAATCAACAGCTCAGGGCTTCTTGGTATGGAAGCCTTCGGCATTACAGTTGAAACTGATATTTCAAGAGGAATAACTGCATTTGATATTGTCGGACTGCCTGATGCATCTATCAAGGAATCAAGGGATCGTGTTCGTTCTGCCATGAGAAACTGCGGTCTTACATTTCCGACACAGCGTATTGTAGTCAACCTCGCTCCCGCTGATGTAAAAAAGGTAGGCTCGCTCTACGATCTGCCGATTCTGATCTCAATAATGCTTGCATCCGGTCAGCTCGATAATGATCTGAGCAGCTCTGCATTTATCGGCGAGCTTTCTCTCAGCGGAGATGTAAATCCTGTCAACGGTGTACTTCCTATGGCTATTCAGGCGAAAAAAATGGGCTGCAGAAACTTCTTTGTTCCTGAAAATAACGCAAAGGAGGGCGCTGTTGTACAGGGACTGAATGTGTATCCGGTCAGAAACCTTGAAGAACTGATATTACATCTTAAAGGGATAAAGCCTTTAATTCCTGCAAAGCCTGCCGACCCTTCAAATGCTCATTCACGATATGAAATAGATTTTTCAGATGTCAGAGGACAGACACAGGCAAAAAGAGCTCTTGAAATTGCTGCCTGCGGCGGTCATAATGTCCTTCTGATCGGAACACCGGGAACCGGAAAATCAATGCTTGCTAAAAGAGTACCGACTATCCTGCCGGAAATGACCTTCGATGAAATGATAGAAACTTCAAAAATACATTCTGTTGCCGGACTGCTGAGCCAGGACTGCTCACTCATCAGCGAACGCCCCTTCCGCAGTCCTCACCATACAGTTTCCCCTGCCGGTCTGACCGGCGGCGGGACTATTCCACATCCGGGCGAAATATCACTTGCACATAACGGAGTCCTTTTCCTTGACGAACTGCCGGAATTCTCCAGAAACACCATGGAAGTTCTCAGACAGCCTATCGAAGACGGGAAGGTCACTATTTCAAGAGTGAATGCAACGCTTTCCTACCCGTGCTCTATTATGCTGATCGCTGCAATGAACCCCTGCCCGTGCGGCTATTACGGCACCTCAAAATGTACTTGCAGCCCAAAGGCTGTTGCAAATTATCTTGCAAAGGTATCCGGTCCCCTGCTTGACAGGCTTGATCTTCATGTTGAGGTTCCGTCTGTCGATTTCAAAGAGCTGTCATCATTAAAAAAGGGTGAAAGCTCTGCTGAAATAAAAAAACGTGTTGACAAGGTCAGGGCAGTTCAGAATTATCGCTTCAGAGGAACAAATATCACCTGCAATGCAAGAATTACCCCAGGACTTCTGAATAAAATGTGCCCGCTTTCGGATGATGCTATGGAATTCATGAAAAATCAGTATGAGCTTCTCGGACTTTCCGCAAGAGCATATGATAAACTGCTCAAGGTCGCAAGAACTATCGCAGATATCGATGAAAGCGAAGTCATTAAAAGAAACCATATTTTTGAAGCTGTTCAGTTCAGAAATCTTGACAGAAAATACTGGAGATAATAATTTTACAAAAATATCCGATTGTATAGTGAAAAATTTAACTTCTTGTGCTATAATATATTTATAAACAGGTATTATCTGTGGGCTCCGCGGATCTTTGCTTCTTCAGGTATATGATTTACCGGATCCCCTGTTCCGGGTTAATACCTTATGGATAATGATGAATTTAAGGGAAGGATCTGGTATCTTATGATTAAATCTGATTTAGCGAAAAAATTAGTTTCAATTTCACTCGCAGCTACTATGCTGTTCGGAACATCCGCTTTGACAGCGAATGCTGTTGATTTCAAAATCGGCGATATTAAATCAAGCATTAATCTCAATATTCCGATAAACGGCTCAGGCAGTACTCTTGAACTTAACAGAACTTACGATCTTAATAAAATCGTTTCTGGCCTGACTGGTCTTGGCTATAAGGTTTCATTCAGCAACAACAGTATTATCAAACATAAAAACGGTAAGATCACAACCGTAGGTACGGGTAAGGTCACTGTCACTATCACCCTCAGAAACGGTACAAAGATCAGCAAGACATTCAATATCACCAAACCTCAGTTCAATATCACACTCAGCTCAACTAAACTGAATATGATCAAGGGTCAGACTAAAACTCTTCAGGCTATCATCAAACAAAGCAATGCCAAGGTAAACTGGAGTTCCTCAAATAATAAGGTCGTTTCCGTTGACCAGAACGGCAAGCTCAAGGCTGTGAATGCCGGTACTGCTGTTGTTACTGCTACATCAAGCACTGGCAAAAAAGCTTCCTGTACTATTACAGTAGGCAATCCGGTGCCTGTTAAAAGTGTCAATCTCAAAACCAAGACTGTTAAACTTACTGTTGGTCAGAGCTATACACTGAATGCAACTATCAGTCCTGCAAATGCTTCAAACAGAACTGTAAAATATACTACAAGCAATTCAAAGGTTGCAACAGTCAAGGGTAATAAAATTACTGCAAAGGCTCCCGGAACTGCTAAGATTACCGTAACAAGTAATAACGGAAAAAAGGCTGTATGTACCGTCACAGTTGTAAAGAAAACAAATAAATAATCAAACTGTGATTAATTAGTCTGCCTCCCCTTTCGGATGGCAGACTTTTTGTTTCGTATCAGTGTAACGAAACTCTGATAATCCGGAACAGAAGTCCCGGAAATGTAATAGAATATGCCGCAGACTGTATACTGTCAGCCCGTCCAGAAGCTATTAAGCTGACAGTGCGGAAAATACTTCATGTCGCACGGATGCATTTGCCTTGATTACAGTCTGATGCGATAGATAATAAAAGGGGGTAATTAAATTGTTTGCTATTGACTGCCACGATCATGTTTATAACAGAAGAATCGCTCCTAAAGCTGTACAAAGCGTCGGGGAGTTCTATTCCGTTATTATGAACTGCTCAGGTACTACTGACGAGCTTCTCAAAATTGCTGAAAGCTCTCAGGTCAAAAAATTTGTCATCAATGCTGTCGCTCTCAGCCCGAAGCCTGTACCGAAACTTAATGACTTTATGGCTAAGGAACAGTCTGCTCATGAAGAATTCACAGCTCTCGGTACCCTTCATCCTGATATGGAAGGGCTTGATGATGAAATTGAAAGGATTATTCAGCTCGGACTTCACGGAATCAAGCTTCATCCGGACAGTCAGAGCTTTGATATGGATTCACCTGCTGCAATGAAAATATATGAGAGAATCGAGGGAAGGCTCCCGCTGCTCATACATTGCGGCGATTACCGCTTCAACAGATCTCATCCGAGAAGACTCGCCAATATTCTTGACGCTTTTCCAGGACTTACAATAGTTGCTGCTCATTTCGGAGGTTGGTCCGTTTTTGAGGAGGCTGTTCCCTATCTCAGGAGCAGAAACTGCTATATGGATATTTCAAGCTCTATGCCTTTTATCGGAAAGGATAAGGTCGCTGAATATATCCGGCTTTACGGTGCAGACAGACTGCTTTTCGGCTCGGATTACCCGATGTGGCATCCTGTCAGGGAATACGAGTCATTTATGGAAATTCAGCTCTCTGACGAGGAACGCAGAAAAATACTTTATCAGAATGCTTCTAAGGTATTTGATATTGATATTTCAGGATTTGACGAGATTATGTAAACTGATAATCTGCCCCGGCTGCAGTTGATGATGCACTGCATTCGTTCTGAAGGAGGTAAACTATATGTTCAGAACTACAATTAAAATTGACGGAATGATGTGCCCTATGTGTGAAGCTCATGTGAATGACGCTCTCAGAAAAGAATTTCCGGAAATAAAAAAAATCAGATCTTCACATTCAAAAGGTGAAACTGTCATTATTTCTGAAAATGAATATTCTGAGGATAAACTCAGAGAAATACTTGATCCTTCCGGATACAAAGTCATTTCCTCTGAAAGCATTCCTTATAATAAAAAGCTGATCTCTATTTTCGGAATATAAAATATATAATAAAATATTTTCTGCTGACTGTATGCAGCATCTGCCTATATTATTCATGCTCTTTAAAACTCCCTGATCCGGCAATAATTAATGCTTTAGAACTCAAATCTGAGCAAAAAAATTTATAACACATATAATTGCACAAATCTACCTTAAGTTTAACAAAAATGATATTAATGTATTGAC
>ONRO01000254.1 GCA_900320235.1 uncultured Eubacteriales bacterium | reverse complement strand
GGCTTCGGCTGTTCCTCTGCCTCGTCTGTAAAGTCGAATACAGGTGATTCAGGCTTGAATTCCTCGACAGGTGCTGCCGGCGCTGCTTCCGGCTTCGGCTGTTCCTCTGCCTCGCTTGTAAAGTCAAATACAGGTGATTCAGGCTTGAATTCTTCGACAGGTGCTGCCGGTTCCGGCTTTTGCTGCTCTGCCGGTTTTTCCTCGGCAGGTTTCGCACTCGGTTCAGGAAGCTGTGAAGGTTTCTTGCTCGGAAGAACGAAATTATCTTTTCTGTTCTTCTTGGCATTATCCTTATCCCACATATCTCCGTCATCGGAGGACGAAGACTCTTCCCAGACGCCGCCCGATTGGATCATAAGCGGATCGCCCTTTCCGTTATCTCCCGATTCGTGAATACTTTCGGGAATCTGGTACATATGTATATTCGGAGTAATACCGAACATAGGTACATTCCAGTTTAATGCGTAAACATATGTTTCAACAACATAGCAAGCCCATTTTTCTGCCATGCATGCTTCCTGTGTCAGCACCTTTATTGACTGCAGGATAGCTATACATTTATCGATTTCAGGTCCCTCATGAGCAAGATACAGAGCGTTGCACACTCCGTATTCATATGCATCCATAAAAACCTTTCGCTCCTGTTTAAGATCAGGTATAAACTCGTCAAGAGCGGTTTTAAGCTGAAGTCCGTCAAATATTACATCTACTCCGTATGTTTTTATGATGTATCTCAGTGCTTCCTTAGCATTCTGGAAGGTAAGCTTATCTTCCTTTTCCTGTTCAAGCTCAGCACCGCAGAACGGACAGTGTATGATGATACCGGCACGAGTGTTGGTTTTCCACTCACTGCCGCAATGTTTACATTGCATTTTTTCTCACCGCCTTCTGTGGAATTTCAAAAGCAATATCTGTCATCTTTTTAAAATCCCTTCTAAAATCAATGTTACATTTAATACTATACTAAATTTTAAATGAATTTTCAATAGTTATGACGAAATTTTTATATATTTTATTAATATTTTTATAATTTCATCAGCTATAATGATAAAAATGAAAACCCACAAAAAATTAATACAGTAATTTTGAATAAAATAAGATGTTCCGAAAAACGCTCCGAAGAAATCAAAGCTGAAAATCAAAACACCCGGATAGTCCATGAATACGAATTATATTCGTATTCAACAGAATTTATATTAATATTATACTAAATACGTTTAAACAAATCAACATTTTTTTGCATTTTTTATAAAGCATTTTTAACAAATTTAAAAGTCTGTTTTTTACAAACTTAAATTTTGAGAAATATTTTTTCCTTTTTGACATCAGTATTATCCCGTCTGCCATTTTCCGGAAAAGACAGGCTCTCTGCCGGAAAGCCTCAGCAGAGAGCCTGAGCTCAGAATGATGACACACAGCCACCTGAATTATTCTCAGCTTTTATTATCCTCCATACAGCCGCAGCAATCCGTGAAGCTTTCACCGGCTTCTGTGCGGAAGCTGTATTTAAGCGGAACCTTCACGCAGATTTTCTGAGCGATCACAAGTCTGCACGTTTCCGGTTTTTTCTTGCATTCATCACACATTACAACAGGCTCACCGCATGGATATGCCTCTATTCTGCCGACCTTGACTTCCGGTCTGACCTCGACCGGAACGCTTATTTCAAGATAATGTCTTACGTTTTTATCCTTATCGTCCTGACCTGCGCAGGCAGCTTCTGCATACATTTCATAAGCATCTTTCATATTATACACCCACATTCTGTTGATTCATCTTTATTCTGAAGCCGGCTTCAATAGTATAATATGCAAAGTCTGTTATTTTTGTCCGCAGTTTTTCATTTTGTAATATATTTTAATATTATACAAATTGTATAGTTTTTTAAAAACGCTGTATATCACCGTATCAACTATTATACTTTATGTATATTATTCATGTATTATAACATATGTATAAAAAGCAGGTCGGCGAACATAAGCTCACCGACCTTTGAAATCATATTACTGAATTTTATCCTGTACATAGTTTTCCACTGCCTTTGAGAGGAATTCAGCACCGCCTGCCACTATTGCTTCATAATAAGACCTGAATCTCTGATCGTCAGTATACATTTTCACAAGTGCTGCATGAGCCTCAGGGGAATACATTCCGTCAGGCCAGAATATACTTGCCCATTTTCCGTGAAGCTCAGCCATCTGAACAGCCTGAATGCTTGTAGGGTCACCTGAAGGGGCAAGTTCCTTGAGCATACTTTCAATTTTCATTCTGAGCTGCTCAGAATCCAGCCATTGCTGCTCGGTAAGACCGCCCAGAATATCGTTTGTTGCCTCATAGACTTCTTCGCCGTATTCCTCCTTGATCTCTTTTCCATAATTTTTTTCATTTGTTTCGATAAGATTCTTTTTCACCTTTTCAAAATCTGACATAAGTATTCTCCTTATATTTAATAATAGCTGATCGTAAAATCAGAAAGCCTTCAATTTCAGCGTAAGATTGTGATGTTTCGGCATCATGGTATAAAAGGCCGTTTTTTTACAGCCGCCGGTTTTTACACTGACATCAGCCGGACTATTGCAGCTGTTCGGTTCCTGTTTTTGCGAAAAGCCTTTTGATTTCAAAGCCAAGACCCCTGTGTTCTTTTTTTTCAAGCTGCGGATCATCGTGAAGTATCTTAGCTGCAGCTGACTGAGTCTGCTCCATAATTTCCATACTGGACATGCTTGCAACCTTAAGTTCAGGCAAACCGTGCTGTCTTGAGCCAAAGAAGTCACCCGGTCCTCTGAGCCGCAGATCCTCATCTGCAATTTTGAATCCGTCATTGGTTTTGCACATTACGCAAAGTCTTTGTCTTGTCAGCTCGCCCTGATGATTTGAAACGAGAATACAGTAGGATTTTTTCGTTCCTCTGCCGACCCTGCCTCTGAGCTGATGAAGCTGCGAAAGACCAAAGCGTTCTGCATTTTCTATCATCATAATAGTCGAATCAGGGACATCAACGCCGACCTCAATCACCGTTGTTGAAACAAGAACATCTATTTTTCCGCACGAAAAATCCTCCATGACCTGTTCCTTATCCTTAGCCTTCATTTTACCATGAAGAAGTCCTGTCCTGCAATCCCTCAGAGGAGTGACCTTAAGTTTTTCAATATACTCTTCTGCGGATTCAAGCTCCATTTCACTCTGTCCGACAAGAGGACATACAATATAACACTGTTCTCCATCATCTATATGCTTTTTCAGAAAGCCAAACGCACGGAATCTTTTTGCGCTGTCGATAAGGAAAGTATCGACCTTTTGTCTGCCGGGCGGAAGCTCATCCAGAACAGAAAGGTCAAGATCACCGAATATCATAAGTGCAAGCGTTCTCGGAATCGGTGTTGCTGACATTACCATTATATGAGGGCTGTTACCCTTTGAAATAAGAGCTGAGCGCTGAGCGACGCCGAAACGGTGCTGTTCGTCAGTTATTACAAGCCCGAGCCGTCTGAAATTAACGCTGTCCGAAATAAGAGCATGAGTGCCGATTAACAGATCAATTTCACCGTTTTCAAGCTCATTGTATATTCTGCGTTTTTCCGAAAGTCTGACTGAGCCTGTCAGAAGTGCGACCCGGATCCCGCAGTTTTCAAGCAGTTTCCTCAGAGAATTATAATGCTGAACAGCAAGTATTTCAGTCGGTGCCATAAAAGCGCACTGCATATTATTTTTGACTGCGCTGTAACAGACTGCCGCTGCGACCGCTGTTTTTCCCGAGCCGACATCTCCCTGAACAAGCCTGTTCATCGGAGTCTTTCCGCTGCTCATATCCCTTATACATTCACTCACAGCTCTTTTCTGAGCACCGGTAGGTTCAAACGGCAGCATTTTGAAGAATTCCTCTGAATAATCCTTATCTATCAGATTCACCGCAGCACTGACTTCACTTCTTCCGCTTTTCAGCCTTGCCATACCGAGCTGAAGGATAAGAAGTTCCTCAAAAGCGAGTCTTTTTCTTGCTGTTTCAACATCCTCAAGACTTTTCGGAAAATGAATATTTCTTATTGCAAAATCAAGCGGACACAATCCGTATTTTATTCTGATATCCTCCGGAAGAGGGTCATTCATTTTCTGCGGCAGAAGCCGCATTGCCTGTGAGGCAGCGTCCTCGATCTGTTTGCTGGGAAGACCGGCTGTCTGAGGATAGACCGGATGAATGCCTGCCTTCTGCAGATCAGAAACTGCCGGCGATGTCATTTCATAGAAATGGCCGCTTTTTTTAAGTAATCCGTAAAAGAGGAAATCCCCACCGCACGAAAACCTGTCATAGAGATAAGGCTGATTAAAAAATGTCACTGTCATACGATCAATTTCGTCGCAGACAGTTATTTTCAGTATCGTCATTCCGCCCCTGATCCTTGCAGGTCTGGACAGACGTTCAACAAATCCGCCGACACAGCACACAGTATTTTCCGGTGCTTCAGCTATTTTAAAAGGCTTGCTCCAATCCTCATAGGTACGGGGATAAAACCTCACGAGATCCCCGACGCTGTGTATACCGAGCCGTGCATAAAGCTCTGCTTTTTTTTCGCCGATTTTTTTCAGCTTGGTTATCGGCATATTAAATAGCGACGGCATATTTTTCCTCCTGCAAAATCATTCCCAGAAGCCCTTGCACCGTACTCCCGAATCAAGAGCGAATTTTTCAAGACGTCTGATCTCAAACTGTTCAAGATGTATTCCAAGACCCTTGCTCAGTGAGCGTGCATGCTCCGGTTTTGTAACACCAACGATAGGGATAATACCCTTTTCTATTGCCCATGCCAGCGGTATCTGTGATGGATCTACATCATATTTATTTGCAAGAACTCTTATATAATCTATCAGCGGCTGAATCCTTCTGAATTTTCTTGCCGGGAAAGACGCTCCTCTGATCGACATTGCCGGGAAAGGATGAAGAGAATCATAATGACCAGATAAAGCTCCCTGTTCAAGAATCATATAGCCGAAGAATAGTATTCTGTTACTCTGACAGTATGACAGTATCTGCCTTTCACGTTTCATTGAAAGAAGGCTGTAATGATTCTGCACAGCTGCAAGAGAGCTGCCGTTTTCTCTGAGGACGATATCTGCAAGGCGAATATCCGAAACGCTTGCATTAGAAATACCGATACTTTTTATCAGCCCCTCTTTTTGCAGTCCGGCAAGTTCCTTCATATTCTGCTCAATATTTTTCGGAGTGTGCAGCCAGTAAATATCAACACTTTCAACACCAAGTCTTGAAAGACTTCCGTTAAGTGCAAGAACATTTTCTCCGCTTTTATATTTTCTTGAAGGAAAATGCTTTGTTGAAATAACAATATCCTTATTTCTTATCAATCCGCCGAGGAGCATTTCAGCCGTACCGTTGCCGTAAACCTCGGCTGTATCCCAGAAATTGAAACCATGAGCAAAAGCGGTGTCAAAGCTTTCTATGAGCTGATGTTCAGGATATCTGTTGCCGAAAACGATCCTGCCTCCGTTCTGACCCGTACCCCACGCCCAGGTTCCTATCATACAGGTATTCATTTCTTTTCCGTTAAGTATATATTTCATATTTATCCTCCTTGTATGATCCCATTTATTAATCATAGTCTGCCCGAAGCACACAGCAGACTTTTTTATTACGTCAATTGTACCACATTTCTCACCGATTTACAACAACCCGGCAGCCGTCGGCAGCGTGACGCTGCACCCTTGATTCACGTCTTTTATAGCCTGAAAAAGTTTTACTCCGGCGCCGCCCGGCTTTTTTTGAGCCTG
>ONRO01000017.1 GCA_900320235.1 uncultured Eubacteriales bacterium | reverse complement strand
CTGCCGGCGATGCCGGCTGGTTGAATTGTTAAAGATTATATTGTATAATAGTGGTGCTGTTAATTACAGACAAAAATACGGAAGGAAAAGTTAAGATGGATATCAGAAAAAAATCTCTCGAAAAACATTATGAATGGAACGGTAAAATTGAGGTCATCTCACGTGCACCTATCACTAACTCAGACGAGCTCTCTCTTGCATATACCCCCGGTGTTGCTGAGCCTTGTCTTGAGATACAGAAGGATTACGACAAATCCTTCAAGCTCACAAGAAGAAACAATCTTGTTGCCGTAATTACTGACGGAACAGCTGTTCTCGGTCTTGGCGATATCGGCCCTGAAGCCGGTATGCCTGTTATGGAAGGCAAATGTGCTCTTTTCAAGGAATTCGGCGATGTTGACGCTTTTCCGCTTTGCGTTCGTTCAAAGGATGTTGATGAAATCGTCCGCACTGTATTTCTCATTTCCGGCAGCTTCGGCGGTATCAATCTTGAGGATATCGCTGCTCCGAGATGCTTTGAGATTGAACGCAGACTCAAGGAAATCTGTGATATTCCCGTTTTTCATGATGATCAGCACGGCACAGCTGTTGTAGTCGCTGCTGCACTTGTAAACGCTCTCAAGGTCGTCGGCAAGGATATCAAGGATATCAAAGTAGTTGTAAACGGTGCTGGTTCAGCAGGTATTGCTATCTCAAAGCTTATTATGAAAATGGGTGTTCAGAACCTGACACTCTGCGACAGTGTCGGTATTATCTGTGAGGGAGACGACAGGCTCAACAGTGCCAAAGCAGAAATGGCTGCTATCACAAACCGTGAGCATCTCAAAGGCAGTCTTGCAGACGCTATGAAGAGTACAGATGTATTTATCGGCGTTTCCGCTCCCGGAATTGTTAGTGAAGAGATGGTTCGTTCAATGAACAAGGATGCGATCGTTTTCGCTATGTCTAACCCCACTCCGGAAATTATGCCCGACCTCGCTCTCGCAGCAGGTGCAAGAGTTATCGGCACTGGCCGTTCTGATTTCCCGAACCAGATCAACAATGTCCTTTGTTTCCCCGGAATATTCAGAGGTGCACTTGACTGCAGAGCTAAGGAAATCAATGATGAAATGAAGGTTGCAGCTGCTTATGCTATTGCTTCCATCGTAGATGAAAAAGAGCTTAAGGAGGAATATATTCTTCCCTATGCTTTTGACAAGCGTATCGGAAAAACAGTAGCTGAGGCTGTTATGGATGCTGCAAGAAAAACAGGGGCTGCAAGACAGTAACAAATGATAATAAACACATACACGGTGTTTTTTTCTGACAGGCTGTTTTCAGAAAATATATTTTTGCCAGTCTTTTTTCTGAAGGCTGGCAAAGCTTTTTTACTTCCGTTCGGATACAAAGGAGGATAAATATGTTTGATCTTATTCAGGTTTTCATGGACACAGAAACGCTTTGCAAAACTGACAGTCATCTTATAGGATCAATAAAAAACACCATAAGCCATCAATATGTAGTCAGCGAAAGCGACAGTATTGTCAGAAGTAATGCTGCGCACCGCTTTGACAAACCAGCTGATGTGAAGGTATCAATGAAAAGAACATTCGAGGCAGCATCCGCATACAAAAATGAAAAGGTCTGTGTACTTAATTTTGCTTCTGCTACTCACCCCGGCGGAGGTGTCAGAAACGGTGCAAGGGCTCAGGAGGAATGTCTTTGCAGATGCAGCACTCTATATTTTGCTCTAAGCGAGGAAAACACCTGGAACAGCTTTTATTCAAAGCATTACAGGATGCTGCGTTCAAAAGAAATGAGCAGCACATACAATGACGACTGCATTTATTCTCCGGGAATAACTGTTTTCAAAACTGATACTCAGCAGCCAGTTCTTGCGCAACGCTCACAGTGGTTTGATGTCAATGTTCTGACCTGTGCTGCGCCAAATCTCAGCTTTTTCTATGGAAGTGCTGATACCAGTGCGGACAAGCTCAGGAAGATTCATACAAGACGGGCTAAAAGAATACTTGATATTGCTTTAAAAGAAGAAAATGATGTTATTATTCTCGGTGCATTTGGATGCGGTGCATTTCACAATCCGCCAGAAATTGTTGCTGATGTATACCGCGAAGTGATCAGTGACTATCTTTATGATTTCAAGGTAATTGAATTTGCAATTGTCAGCAATCCTGACAAGCCATCTGAAAATTATCTTACTTTTTCTGATATGATCGGAAAGTAGTTTTTCCTATCTTTGCTTTTGCAATAATACTGTTTTCCGTTTTTTCTAACGGTTGCTTCTCATAAAACTCCATCCCGCTACGGTCACCGACCGTTGTCGCCCGAAGAAAGTGCCATTCGGGTACGGCGAAATCCTCTGAATTCAATTCCTCGTCAGAGCTTATGTGGGGCATGATGAAACAGGCTTTCTGCAGCAAAGGAGAAAACAGACTTACTCATATAAAAAGCAGGGTTACATTTATTGCGATGCGGCAGTAAACTTATTCTGAATATTTATCGTAAGTCAGTTTTGTGTGAGCGCAGCAGATTTGTTACGCTTTTTTTACTTTCAGACATAATTTTGTTTCGTGTGAGGTATTCAGGTTTATAATTCTTATTTACTTTTATATCTGCAATCAGTTTCGTGTGAAAGGTCGGAAAGCTTTATTCCGCTTCTGATTTGCTTCTTCGGACCGATTTTATAGCGAAAGGCGTTCCCTTACGGAAACGCG
>ONRO01000253.1 GCA_900320235.1 uncultured Eubacteriales bacterium | reverse complement strand
TCCTACCATGTATCTTACACGCGCAGGAAAACGTCAGCTCATTGCTGCCGTTTCTGTCATAACAGCAATTTCATGCCTGTTGTCTTTAGCTTCGATAAAGGGTATCACAGCAGATCTCCCGGAAAATGAAAAATACTGTCATATGAGCTTCGAGCTTTACCCGAACGGGGAACAGGCTGAACAGTTCGTTTCCCTTGACGGACTGATGCCTGAGGGTGCGGTTGCACAGGCTGTTGATGTTTCCGATGATTATTCCGGTGCTGCCGCATATGATATCACCATCAGTACCGGCATGGAAGAATATCAGCCCGGAGAAGAAAATCCTGTGCTTGTCGCGATAACAGACCCTGTCATTACAGATTCAGATGGCATACAGCTCTGGCACATCAAAGATAACGGCGGACGTGAACAGATAAACGATATTACCGTCACAGACGGCAGGCTCAGCTTTTATGCAACAGGCTTCAGTGTTTATGAGATCGTTTACGACGATGATGTCATACCTGTATCAGGAGATTATGGCTGGAAGGTCGTAAAGAAAACTGACAAGCTACTTAGCCTCGGAGGCGACGGATACTATCTCAGCACAGCTTCGGGCTATTATTTCAAAGACGACCTTGTACACAATGTCACGAACAATTCCGGAAGAGACGGTCTGAAAGCAACATCCGATGCATATACAAATTCTGTTCCGGATGAAGCAGTGAAATATTATTTTGAAAGTGCAGATGAAAACAGCACTGACAAGTACTATATTTACTGTAAAAAAAATAACACAGACCACTATCTGAAAATAACTGCAGTCAAGGGTCAGAATATGCGCGGCGGACTTACTCTTGTTACAGATAAATCCGACAGCACGATCTTTACTTTGTCAGAAACCTCTGACGGCTTCAGATGTTCAGGAACTGCGGATAATAAAAAATATTATCTGAACCGTAATACAAGAAATCCCGGAAACGGCGTGATCGCATCATATACAGACGGTAATGATAAAAACGTTGTGATTCTCCAGTGTCATTATTACGCCGGAGCAATAAAAAATGACCCTTACAAGCTCAACGGAAAATCCTACGGACTTATGAATCAGACAACTGATACACTGGGAGATTCACTTATGGCTGATGCAGATAATAATTCTCTGAGCCTTATGACTCTGCTTGTCCGCAGAGAATCCGGAAGCAGTACCTTCTATGTTTCAGACAACACAGATGCGACAATCTGGACCTTTCACTCTGTCAGTGAAGATCTTTACAGTCTTTCTGCAGATGTCAGCGGTCAGACGAAATATCTTAAAATAAATGATGACGGCAGTCTTTCTCTTGAAGATGAGCCTTTTTCTGTAAAAGTCACACCGCACAGCACTGCAAATGACGGAAGGATCATGCTTTCCGCCGGCAATAATACAATTTATTTTTATAATGACGAAAACGGAACAGATTCCGGCTTCAGAGCAAAAAATAATATTTTACAGACCGATCAGGTCTGGCTCAATTTTGTAAAGATATCTGATCTTTACAAGGAAGACTATGTGACATTCACAGCAAATAAGGTCGGCGTTTCTGATGTAGACGACGGTGCTCAGGTCATTGTATATACCCGTGTATGGAATGACAGCAAAAAAACTTATGAATTCTATGCAATAGACCGTGACGGCTCACTTTATCCCTGCTATGAACGCGGAGACAATATCATGTGGGTCAGCAATCAGATCAATACCCTCCTCTGGAATTTCACTGAATACCATTATGATAACGGCACTCCTAATTATTATTACGAGCTTTATAACCCCTACTCCAGAAAATATCTTGCTCCGCAGATAGCAGGACAGACTATTTCAGACAATAAAATAGGCATAAATATGCCCGGCAGACGTGACGGCGAATATTATTCTACTATACTTGCATGGGATGATCCGTATTATTCCTACGCAGGTCTTGCAGCTGCTGCAGAATCCGGCAGCAAAATCCTGAAATCTGTCGCAAGAGCAAAAGCAGATACATTCTACTTTGCAACTATGCAGCCCGTGACTCAGACACTTACAAAGGTAGATACCATTGACAACAATAAATATGGTATTTCTATGAAAATGATAGATTTTCCGGATCAGCCCGTTACCACCTCAAAGGACGAAAATCAGTATCAGAATCATTTCCTTGATGATGACGGTCCCGGCACAGACTTTTCCATCCCCACTCAGAATCTTCTGACAAACCATCTTGAAAACGGCTATCCCAGAACAACAAGTAATGACAAACCGCTTTCTGAATTATTCAGGGCGCCCTCCAAAACCGCCGGAGATATGTGCCTGCATGATGTGAATCACATTTTTATTTCAAGCATCTACAACTCCAGCGGATACTTTGAATATGACAGCTGTCAGAATTTTGCAAGTCTGAAGGGCAATAACGAAGGTGACTTCACCGTCTACAAAGAGCTTGGCACAATGAACAGCAGAGGAAACTCTACTGACAAGCATGGTCAGTTCATGCCCTATAATGATATCAATGCAGGCGTTTATTCCACAAAAAACCCTTATAATCTCAACGATGTCCACGGTAAGGCTCTTGCAGAAACCGACCCGCGAAAATATGAAAAGCTTCATCTTGTCGGCAACCCGAATGATACGAAAAATACAAACTGGAATTTCGGCATGGAGCTTGAAGCGGATTTCGTTCAGACTCCGGACGGAAAGGATCTGTGGGGACATGATATCATCTTTGAATTCACAGGAGATGATGATTTCTGGTTCTATGTTGACGACGAGCTTGTGATCGATCTTGGCGGAATTCATACTGCACTTGCCGGCAGCGTTAACTTTTCGACAGGCGATGTCATTGTTAACGGCGAGAAAAAAACGCTGAGACAGATTTTTGAATCCAACTATATCTCAAGAAATCCCGATGCATCAGAAGCAGAGATCAGCGGGTATCTGAATTATTATTTTGAAGGCAGCGAGAATATTTTCAAGGATTACTCACGCCATACCATGAAGATGTTCTACATGGAAAGAGGTAAGGGTGCTTCAAACCTTCATATGAGGTTCAACCTCAGCTATGTCACACCCGGCCATGTTATTCTTACAAAAAGCGTTACAGGTACACAGGATCTGGATTTCGATCTTGTCGAATATCCCTATCAGATATGGTACAAGGACGAAGAATACGGCGAAGAAAAACTCCTTACAAATACCGACCAGCTTGTAAGCGTAACCTATCAGAATTCAACACAAAAGGTCGATTACATAGAATCATATACTCCGCCAAACAGTAATAATCCATATTCATCGGTGTATTGTCTGAACCCGAACAAAAGCGCTGAAATCCATTTCCCGGCAAATACGATAGAATACAGGATCATTGAATGCGGAATAAACCATGAGGTCTACGATCATGTTTATGTAAACGGCACAGCCATCACCGGACAGTCCATCGGTAATACAAACCGTAATTATTTTGACTCCGGCTGGCTGAGAGTAAAGGACAGACCAACTGTCGTTTACGAAAATCATGTCGATCCGAGCGGACTCAGGACTCTCAGCATACAAAAAAATCTTTTTGATGAAGCAGACCAGCCTGTAAATGCACAGCAGGATCCGACAACCTTCAGCTTCCGTCTTTATCTGACAAACGGTGTTGTTGATGATCTTGAGCTTGCAAATATGTACAGATACCGTGTAAGGGATCCGGAAGGATATCTTTGCCGCTGGGATGCAGAAGTTCAGAAATTTGTTTCCACCTCACTCTCCGATACTTCAGCCATGTCTGGCGATCAGAAAGACGCAGTCACATTTGAAACCTCAATGAACGGTTCCATATCAAAAATACCGGCAGGATATACAGTCGATGTTCCGTTTCTCCCTGTCGGGACTGAATTCAAGGTTGAGGAAAGAACAAATGAAATTCCGCTCGGCTATACCTGGAAAAGCTATGAGCGTGAATACGGAAGCTATAAAACCGAGGACGGCGATACCCTCAATTCCGGTTGGGTAAGAGCAAATGAATCCCCGAAAATGTATGTCAATAACAGACGCGGCTGGGGACTTGAGGCAAACAAGGTCTGGAGTGATAAATACTATACATCAGACCACGATCCGATATACACTGCCGTATATGTAAAAAAGGGTGAAAACAGCGAACTGCTTGAGGGCACTGTCAGACAGATTGTCTATCCGGATACATATGTCCGCTATTATTTTCAGGAACTGCTCGAAAACACAGAATTCAGCGATTATGAGATCATGGAAGTCGAGCTTGCTGATCCGGTCGTGGGAGAAAACGGTGTTGTCGAACACTATTCAAATATTGCTCCGCGCTATCTTATCAGTCTGGGTGCAGTTCCAAAAAGCAAAAGAGCACAACAGACATTCTCTTATTTTATCGAGTACGAACGGGGCGAGCCTGTTTCAACTGCTCCCGGTTACAGTGATGAGAACGGAAATATCCGCACAGATACAATAACAAACACCCGCGGCGGTGGAATTGCAATAAAGCTCTTTGATGTAAAATGCTTTGAACAGGCAATTCCGGATGACTCACTTGCAAACGGTGTTTTCGAGCTAAGGTGCTCAGATACAATGGTCGGAAAATTCACTTCAAACAGTTACGGTATCATTAACCTTCTTTATGATTTTAATATTAATGCTGAATATACTCTGAGACAGATTCAATCCCCTTCAGGTTATATCGGACTGGACGAGGATGTGAAATTCACAGTAGCTGATGATAACAGCATTAATATTTCCGGACCGGAGGGAAAATGGTATAAGCTGCGTATTCCGGAAAGCAATGACCAGATGATCGCATATCTGAATATCTTCAATAAAAGCTACTCCTTCAAAGCTGTCAAAAAACAGGATAGTTCATATCATCCACTGTCGGGTGCACATTTTGCATTGTACAGAAGCGTTCCCGGTGTAACAGGTCTGATAAAGGACTATGAACCTATGCCGGGATATGAGGATCTTGTCAGCGATGACAACGGCATAATTCCGAAAATCAGCCAGAATCTTGAGCCGGATAAATACTATCTCGAGGAAACACAGCCGCCTGAGGGCTATATCAGGCTCAGCAATGATATTGTGTTCAGTATAGATAAGCTCGGCGAGATGAAGCTACTCAGCGACGGTGACGGGATCGTACTTGATGAACACGACAATTCAGACATTAATAAAACCTTCGTTTTGAAAATACCGAACAAACCTGACAACAAGGATTTTTATTTTGATATTGAAAAGATCATCTTTGTTGACAAAAATGTTCATCAGAGCGATACAGAGCAAAGATTCGTATTCATGGTAGAGCGTCTTGAGAAAAACGGAGACAGCGAAACTGCTGCAGAGCGTTTTTATCTTACACTTAACTGCGACAAGGAAATGACATATAAATCCGACAGCAGCATAGAATTACAAGACATAAAGCTCAATTACGGAAACGAAGAAAAGCCCTACGATTATTCTCTGTACACCGACGGAAATGATAAAGAGCAGTTCGATGCAAAAAGCTGCAAGGTCACAAAGTTCTATTACAAAAAAGACAGAAAAACAAAAACCCGGTACAAATACCCCGCTGCTTTATGGAACGGCAGGCAGACAGTACATGTCAAAAAAGACGGCAGATATCGTATAACAGAAATCAGCAGCTGGTCATCAACAGATTATGACTTCTGGACTGGCTCAAACGTCCTGAAAACACCGGGTGAAAAAACAACTTCAGCAGGTGAACCGGACGGCTCAGTAATCATTAATGTTGATGCAAAAAATGCTGACGGCGGAGCAAAATCCCAAAGCCGCATTACAGCAAGCTTCACGAGCAGTGAAACAGAATTTGCATACAACAGTTCACAGGCATACGCAGTAAATACGATAGACCGCAGTTAAGGAGGGAGTCGCATGAAGGCGAAAAAACTCGTAAAAACAATTATTTTTGTCTGCATATTTGCATTTTTCGCTGTTATGCCGATTGCTGTTCTTGCCGTCATATACAACAGCAGACAGTCTGAAAACAATTTCAGTCCGGCGCAGACCGATATTCAGATAGACGAAAACGGAAACAAAGGCGACGAACTTCTTAATAATTATACATTTGAATTCAGCAACGATATATACACGATCGACAAACCTGTTGCGGTATACGATCAGCGCAATTCAGACAGCGATTACCTGCGTGTAAGATTTGTACCGATGTGGTTCGATGAAAATGAAAATATCTGTTCAATAGATGGTGTTACGGATTTCTGTACAACAAAGCTTGACAGCAGCAGCAATACCCTGATTTTCTGCGACGCTGACAACAAAACACTCCTGACGCTTCGTCTTGACAGCAAATGGAGTGAAAGCTGGAAATATAACAGCGCTGACTGCTGTTTTTACTATTCCGGACTGATAAATCCCGGTCAGACAACGCCTCTGCTGCTTTCAGGCGTTGAAATTTCAAAGAATGTCTACAACAATTCTCAGGGATACAAGCTGAGGATAGATGTTCTTGCTGACGCAATTCAGCAGTACGGGGATTCTGTCAAGGAAAGAAGCTGGTCTGCTGCGCCATGATAATTCCGCAGATTACGATCTGATGATTTTAATAGTATCCGCCCAATAACCCCGCGCCATGCCGAATTGAAGAAACCATGGTAAAATAAACTCCGAATAGAAATACTCCAATGAAGT
>ONRO01000339.1 GCA_900320235.1 uncultured Eubacteriales bacterium | reverse complement strand
GATTCACGGCTTAGTCTGCCTGAAAAAGCTTTACTCAGATACAATGCACTCTGAATTATTATTTTACTTTCCTGCATTATCAGTTCCTCAGCTGAGATAATAACAGGAAGACACACGATTCTGCTGGTATCTTTTCCTGCTTTATGCTATACTGTAAGCATGAATTAATTCTATCTTTACCAAAGGTTTTCAGGTGGTTTATATGTCATATTTTGAAGAAATCGATCTGCATGGCTTATCTTCTCAGACAGCAAAATCCAGACTTGACGAGATGATCAGGAAGCTTCCCCGTGATGTCCGTGAACTTACTGTTATTCACGGATATCACGGAGGTACTGCTATCCGTGATATGGTCAGACGATACAAAAATCCCAGAGTAGAAAAAAAGATTCTCGGATTGAATCAGGGTTCTACTGTTTTTATCATTAAACCATAATATACTCTTTTCTGATCCTTCATGATAATTTATCTTTTTGTGCTTTACGAAAAAATATCAGAAAGATAAATACTGGTCATTTTTTATCTTTTCCTGAGCTTTTGTCTTAAACAAATATACATAATCAGCCCGGATAACAGTCAGAATAACCGTTTCCGGGCTTTGTTTTCATCAGATTTTCATAAGTACGATCGTCTGCGGCTGCATGACAAGATAGTTGTCTTTCTTCTCGTGACTGCCGATCTCAAATACTGCTTCTCCATCAAATGCAAACGGTGCACTTTGCTGCTTATCAGTCGGGTTTACTGCTATGATAAAGCTTCCTCTCCTGAAAATAAAAGGATACTTCTCCTTGACTGCGTAAATAACCTCGAAATCACCGTCTGACTGAAGATCAGGATTCTCATGTCTGATTGCTATTACCTTTCTTAGCGTGTTAAGTATGGAATCCGGATCTTTTTCTGCTGCCTCAACTGTTACAGCATTTTCTGATGTATCAACCGGAAGATACAACTCACCCGGTTCCGCTGTTGAAAAGCCATGATTTATGGTATTATCCCACTGCATAGGTGTTCTTGTTCCGGTTCTTGTAAAACCGCCTTCTTTGCTTGTAAGACCCTCCATATAGCTCATTCCGATCTCATCACCATAATACAGGAACGGCACACCGGGCATCATGAATACAAATGAATATGCAATCTTTGCTTCTGATTCAGAGAACATTCTTGTCATTCTCGGAGTATCATGGTTACAGGTTATAAAGCTTATATAACCCTTGCCTTTTGTATTTTTCAGATCATCAAGGTATTCATCAAGGAACTTTGTGATATCTCCATTTTCATTTTTTCCGAATACCGCTTTACATTCTCCTGTTTCCCAGTTTTTATCCCTGAAAAGAATACGATAACCGTTTGTATCATGATCAAGATAAAAATCACTATGGAAACCTGCGCCTATTGCAACTTTCGGATTGCACCATTCTGATACTATTGCTGCCTCGGGATACTCCTTATCGAGCATTGCTCTGACATTTTTCCATACCTTACATGTTTCCGGCTTTTCTCCGTCCTCATTTTTTACAAGCGAATCCGCCATATCAACACGGAATCCGTCACAGCCTGCATCAAGCCAGAAACGCATAATATCCTTGAGTGCCTCAACTGTCGCTTTACAATCAGGATCGGAGGGAGATTTCTGCCATGCAGGATGTGTAATATTATTAAAGCCGTAATTCAGAGCCGGTTGTGAGCTGAAATAATTTACCATATAATTGCCGTCACGGTCGGTTATTCCGCAAAGCAATCTGTACTGCGGAGGTGCTTCCCATACACTGTCAGTCCATATATATCTTCCGCTGAATTCATTTTTCTCCGGACTTTTACTTTTGAGAAACCATTCATTCTGATCAGATGTATGACCGGGTACGAGATCAAGAAGGATCTTTATTCCCTTTTCATGTGCAACCTCGAAAAGATGTTTCAGATCTTCGTTTGTTCCGTATCTTTCTGCAACCTTGTAATAATCTCTTACATCATATCCGGCATCCATAAAAGGAGAATCGTAAACCGGATTAAGCCATATTGCATTACAGCCAAGACTTTT
>ONRO01000252.1 GCA_900320235.1 uncultured Eubacteriales bacterium | reverse complement strand
TCCGGGCTGTACTGAACAGAACTAAAGCCTGAGCCGGGAACAGAAATCAGATGGTTTATTTCATTCGTGATAAAAAAGCGTATTCACAGCCCTTGTCCGGCGGAAATGAAAAGGAATTGTTTTCATCGTCGTACATCAGCAGCTCGCAAAATAAAGGTTTTGCTGATATTGTCGGTGATTATCTTTATCTGGGTAATTCCTACACTGATGTTTCTGATGGAAGACTGATGCTTCGTAAGAAGTATATCGTTGACCCCGGGAACAGCTGCAGGGTAATACGCAGGCTGCCGGATAAAAGATATAATCTGAAAAGCAATAAGCTTGAGACCCTGCGCGAGATGGTCGTGTTCGACAGCAGCAGCAAGGCGGCTGAGTTTATAGAAAAAACGGATCATACGACCGACAGTAAACGTTATTATGAATGGAAATTCGCAGATGATATTATTTTTTATGAATGATGAATGTACCGTGGAATTGCAGAAAATGAATTTCATTCCGATGAAGTTCACTATCCTTCAGTTTCTCATGGTATTAATATAAAAATAAAATTTCAGATTTTATAATGTACGTCAGTGCATTTATATCAATGAAAGGCAGGTAAAAAAACAAATGGTCAGAGCAATAGTCGGCGCTAACTGGGGCGATGAAGGCAAGGGTAAGATCACAGATATGCTCGCACAGAAATCTGATATGGTAATAAGATTTCAGGGCGGAAGTAATGCCGGTCATACCATAATAAACGAATACGGAAAATTTGCACTTCATCAGCTTCCTTCAGGCGTATTCAATCAGAACATAACAAATGTAATAGGCAATGGTGTTGCCCTCAGCGTGGAAAACCTCGTGAAGGAAATTCAGCACCTTATCGACGGCGGTGTTCCCAGACCGAAGATCCTTGTATCGGACAGAGCACAGATAGTAATGCCCTATCATATTCTCTTTGACTGCTATGAGGAGGAAAGACTCGGAGGAAAAAGCTTCGGCTCAACAAAGTCGGGTATTGCTCCGTTCTATTCAGATAAATTCTCAAAAATAGGCTTCCAGGTAAATGAGCTTTTTGACGATGAGGAAGGTCTTAAAGAAAAGATCACGCGTATACTTGAAGTAAAGAATGCAGTCGTTAAAAATGTATACAATAAGGAACCGATCAGCGCAGATGAAATGTTTGCAAAGCTTATGGAATATAAAAAGGCACTTGAACCGTATGTTGCAAATACATTCGATATCGTGCATGACGCTGTAACTGCAGGCAAGGATATCCTCCTGGAAGGTCAGCTCGGGTCACTAAAGGATACAGACTTCGGAATCTACCCGATGGTAACATCATCAAATACTATCGCAGGCTACGGCGCAGTAGGTGCAGGCGGAATCCCGCCCTATGAGATCAAGGATATCATCACAGTTGTGAAGGCTTATTCAAGCTCAGTCGGAGCAGGCGAGTTCGTCAGCGAGATCTTCGGTGATGAGGCGGAGGAACTCAGAAAAAGAGGCGGCGACGGCGGTGAATACGGCGCAACAACAGGCAGACCGAGAAGAATGGGCTGGCTTGACCTCGTTGCAACACGCTACGGCTGTAAGGTACAGGGCGCAACACAGGTCGCTTTCACAGTGCTCGATGCACTTGGCTATCTTGACGAGATCCCGGTATGCGTTGCATATGAGCTTGACGGCAAAAAAATAGATTACTTCCCGTCAACAACAAAGCTGAAAAGATGTAAGCCGGTTCTTGAGGTTCTTCCGGGCTGGAAAACAGATATCAGAGGAATCAGAAAATATGAGGAGCTTCCTGAAAACTGCCGCAGATATATAGAATTTGCGGAAAAGGCAGTGGGCGTACCGTTTACAATGATCTCCAATGGTCCTAAGCGTGAGGACATTATTTACAGATAAGCCGGAGGGATATTATTATGTGTGGCATAGTAGGTTATATCGGTTATGAACAGGCAGGTCCCTTCCTTCTGGACGGACTTCAGACGCTTGAATACAGAGGCTATGACAGTGCAGGAGTGTGTCTGAATGACGGCAGCGAGCTGATAGTTAAAAAAGCAAAGGGAAAACTGAAGGTTTTGAAGGATATGACGCATGACGGCGAGGACCTCAGAGGAACTGTCGGTATAGGTCATACAAGATGGGCAACACACGGAGAACCGTCTGATGTAAATGCACATCCCCATCTGAGCGAATCCGGAAGATTTGCTGTTGTTCATAACGGTATCATTGAAAATTATCAGCTGCTCAAGGATTACCTGACCTCAAAAGGAGTGGAGTTCCGCTCGAAAACGGATACAGAGGTAATAGCGCAGCTTCTGGAATATTATTATAAAGGCAGCCTTGTTGATGCAGTGATCAAGGCACTTGAAAAACTTGACGGCTCATATGCTCTCGGCGTAATAAGCCAGGAAAATCCGGACGAGATAATAGCTGTAAGAAAGGAAAGCCCGCTTATTATCGGACTGGGAGAAAATGAAAACTTCCTTGCATCCGATGTAACAGCGATCCTTGCAAGAACAAGAACAATATACAGACTTGAAAATAACGAAATAGCTATCCTCGGCAGAGAAAGCGTAAGGATAATAAATACCGATAAGGAAGAGATCCATAAGGAACAGGAAACCGTTGACTGGGATGTAAATGCTGCCAAAAAAGGCGGATATGAGCATTTCATGTTCAAGGAAATCATGGAACAGCCCAAGGCGATCACAGATACAATAGCGCCGAGAATCAAAAACGGCAGAGTTGTGCTTGATGAGGTCAGCCTGAGTGCAGAAGAACTGAAAAATTTCAATAAGATCAATATTCTTGCCTGTGGAAGTGCATATCATGTCGGCGTTGTCGCAAAATATATCTTTGAGAAAATGCTGAGGATACCGGTTGAGGTTGATCTTGCATCGGAATTCCGCTATCGGGATCCTATCGTCAACGATAAGACGCTGACCGTGGTTATCAGCCAGTCAGGTGAAACAGCCGATACCAAGGAAGCAATGAAGGAAGCTCAGAGAAGAGGTTCACATGTTATCTCAATTGTAAATGTTGTCGGAAGTGCAATAGCAGTTGAATCAGATGACGTTATCTATACATGGGCAGGTCCGGAAATAGCTGTTGCGACAACAAAGGCTTACAGCACTCAGCTTGCTGTGATCTATCTTATGGCACTTTATTTCGGAGAAATGCTCGGAACGATCGTTCCTGATGAATACAAGGCTCTTGTAAAAGAGCTTGAGGAGCTTCCGGACAAGATAAATGCAGTTCTTGAAAACAAGGAAAGAATACAGTATCTTGCATCAAAGCTTTTCAACAGCAAGGACGTGTTCTTTATCGGAAGAAACATAGATTATGCATTGTCACTTGAAGGCTCACTGAAGCTGAAGGAGATATCATATATTCATAGTGAAGCATATGCAGCAGGAGAACTGAAGCACGGAACAATATCACTTATAGAAGAAGGCACACCGGTTATTGCACTTGCAACACATGAGGAGCTTATCGGAAAGATCGTAAGTAATATTGAAGAAGTAAAGACAAGAGGAGCACAGGTAATGTGTATAGCCTGCGATAATCATAAGGAGCTTGAGGGAGTAGGCGAGATGATCTTTATACCGAAGGTCTGTGATATGCTGCTTCCGTCACTTGCGGTAATACCGCTTCAGCTTTTTGCATATTATGTGGCATCACTCAAAGGCTGTGATATAGACCAGCCGAGAAACCTTGCAAAGTCAGTTACAGTAGAATAATACTTCTGAATTGCAGGAACAGAAAGCAGAAAAGCTGACAGCGGCAAAATCAGTCAGCATTGGCACGAAAGAGATGATCCTGCATAATAGAGAGCGTTCTGACAGCTATACAAGACAAAGAAAGAATCAGTCGGACACGCAAAGCAAAGAATTAAAGTTTAGGTCCAGCCTTTTCAAAGGCTGGCGGGTCAAGGGCAGAGCCCTTGCGGGTCAGGGCAG
>ONRO01000250.1 GCA_900320235.1 uncultured Eubacteriales bacterium | reverse complement strand
GTATTATTCTTTCTGCTTCCTCAAATACATTGTCAACCTTATCTGCTTCGATCCAATGAATATATTCATCTCTTCTGAACCACGTCAATTGTCTTTTTGCATATCTTCTTGTTTCCCGTTTAAGGTTTTCAACAGCTTCATCAAGTGTGAGCTTGCCGTCAAGATATGGTTTTAATTCCTTATAACCAATCGCCGCAGACGCAGTCAATCCTTTTTCTCTTTGATAGAACTTTTCGGTTTCTTCAAGAAGACCGTTTTCAAGCATAATATCAACACGTTTATTTATTCTTTGATATAATTTTTCCCGGTCTGCGAATGTAATTCCGATTACTGTTTTCTCATATGGAGATGGAATACTTTTTGATTTTTTTACGGACTCTGACATCGTGATACCGGTCAGAATAAATATTTCCATTGCTCTTATTATTCTTTTGGAATTTGAAGGAAGCAATACTGCTGCTGTTTCGGGATCAAATTCTTTTAGTTCTTCAAGAAGTTTTTCTCCGCCTTCATTTTTATATCTTTCTGTAAGATGCTCACGAAGCTGCGGGTCGTTTTTTTCTTCTGAAAACTGTATATTTTCAAGAAATGATCTTACATAAAGACCTGTCCCTCCGCAAAGAATAGGTATTTTTCCTCTGCTGATAATATCTTCTGCTGCTTCATTTGCAAGTTTAACATATTCAGAAACAGAGAAGGTTTCATCAGGATCAAGAAAATCTATCAGATGATGACGTATCCCCTGCATTTCTTCAATATCAGGTTTTGCGGTTGCAATTGACATTCCCTTATATATCTGCATTGAATCAGCAGAGATTATTTCTCCGTTATGTGCCTTTGCAAGTTCAATTGACAAAGACGTTTTTCCTGATGCTGTCGGACCTACAACAGCAAGTATTTTTTCTTTATTCATTTCTTTCACCAATAATTATTTTCAGTGCTTCAACAGCTGTACTTATTGAAGCTTTAAGCTCAAATTTATCATCGTCTGTGAATCCGGACTTTTTTCTTTCCTGATTCCATAATGCATGTAGTACACAGCCTGTTTTTATTCCTCTGACATGAGAAACTGTAAACAGTGCTGCTGTTTCCATCTCTGATGCCAGCACCCCGAGTTTTTTCCATGCTTCCCATTTATAGCTCAGCATTTCTCCTACCGGCATACCTGACGGGTTATGCTGTCCATAAAAAGAATCCTTGCTCTGGATTATTCCGGTATGATATCTGTATTCAAGTTTTTGAGCAGCTTTAACAATAGCCTGAACTATGTCAAAATCTGCTGCTGCCGGAAATTCTATAGGTGCATATTCTTTTGAAGTACCTTCCATTCTTACTGCTGCGGTTGGAATAATAAGATCTCCGGGAACAACATCAATCTGCATTCCTCCGCATGTTCCTGTTCTTATTGCTGTTCTGACACCAGAAATATAAAGCTCCTCAAGTGCAATTGCAGCAGACGGACCTCCTATTCCGGTAGATGTAATAATGACTTTTTTTCCGTTGAGCATCCCGGCGACAGATCTGAATTCACGATTTTCGCCGATTAATTCCGGATTATTCAATTCTTCTGCAATCAGATCTACACGAGCAGGATCCCCCGGCAGAATTGCATATTCTGCATTGAAATCAGCAGGAATATTCAGATGAAAAAGCTTATTTTCATTCATTTTTCAAGACTCCTTTCATAAAGAAAGCCTTCCCTGCTGGAAAGGCTCTTTTTTAATATCAGAACATATCTTTATGTTTAAGAATTATATATGCAATTATCATAAGTACAGCTGACAATGCAAGCGGAAACCACCATGTTCTGTCAAAAGGCAGTCCCTCTGTAATATTCATTCCGTAAATACCTGAAATAACAGTAGGCACAGATACAAGCAAAGTAAGTGATGCCTGTATTTTCATTACGGTGTTAAGATTGTTCGATATGATTGATGCAAATACATCCATTGTACCGTTAAGAATATTAAGATATGTTGCCGTCATATCAACAGCCTGTTTTACCTCTATAAGTACGTCTTCAAGAAGATCCTGATCTTCCTCATAAAGTTTGATATATCTGCCTCTCATTATTCTTTCAAGTGTAATTTCATCAGATTTTAATGATGAAGAAAAATACACAAGAGACTTTTCTACATCAAGAAGCTGATTAAGTTCTTTGTTTTTTGCACTCTTTCTAAGGCCGCGCTCAATTCTATTGCTTATTTTATCAATTTGTTTCAGATACTGAAGATACTTTGTTGCCATTCTCAGCATGATATGCAGAACAAAATGTGTTTTATAATTTGTCATTACATTTCTGACAACACCTTCAGAAAACTCGGTAAGTATGGTGCTTTCCTTAAGAGAAACGGTAATAACATTTTTATCTGTAATCATAATACCTATTGGCATCGTAGAATATGTTATACTTCCTGATACTTTTTCCACAACAGGTACATCTATAATTATAAGTGTTGTATCATCTTCACTGTCTATATGCGCAGACTCTTCTTCATCAAGAGCACTTCTGAGCAGCTCAGGGGGAATATCAAAAAAATCAAGAAGATAATCTACTTCTTCCTCATCCGGAGCAATACAGTTTACCCAGCAGCCTTCCTCATATGTTTTTATTTCTTCAATTCTGCCATTAACAGTTTTATAATAACTGACCAATGCGATCATTCCTTTCATGCGGCAAAAGGACATAAGACCGCTGTAATAATACAGATGATCAATCAGAAAGCTGTTTGTACGGCGGTAATGTCGTTTTGAGTATTTGTATTTGTGCAATATTGATTACCATAAGGGTCAGGGCTCATGCATTACCACCTCCATAAATTTAAAATTATAATTACATTATATACAATTCTTATGCCAGAATCAAGAACATTTTATCATTTAGAACAAAAAGATTATTTTGACTTTTTTGTCAGTCTAATAAACAAATACAACATTTTCACTTCCGATACGTCTGCATAGTTCTTTGATCATTATCGGGTTAGGATCTACACGCATTGAACCCGGATCTTTTACGATCTTGCCGCTGTCAGTAAATTTTATAAACAAATGCTCGGGTCCGTCAAAAATATCTATTATCTGCATTGCTCTTAAATATTCATTGCAACTGTCATTTCTAAGACGAAGATATAATCCTCTTGGTGTTTTTTTGGTTCCGGTGACTTTCCGGTTATCAATTTCAGTTATACTTTTAGGAACTGGCAGTACTTTATCGCATATTATTTTGCATGGTTCATCATCCTTACGACTTACTGCTCCAACTACTCTGATTATTGTTCCTTCTGTGATCATACCTCCGTATTCAGCGAATTGCCTGGGAAAAACAATCATTTCCACTGTTCCGTATTTATCTTCGATATTGACAAAAGCCATACGAGAATTATTTTTTGTGATTTTTGATCGTATTTTTGTAATCATGCACAATACATCAATTTTCTTTCCGTCAGGATAGGATTCATTCTCATCGTTAAGGAGATCATTAAGACTTGCACTTCCCAGTGCTTGTGAAATATCGTCGTACTGTGACATCGGATGACCGCTGAAATATATCCCGGTTATTTCTCTTTCCATCTCAAGCAGCTCTCTGGTATTGAATTCAGCTACTGTTGGAAGATCTGGTGTTACTGAATCCATACCTGTCACGGAAGTAAAGAAATTCATCTGTCCTTCCAGAGTGCTTTGTTTTTCACCTGCGATCAGCTCCATATATTTATCAGAAACTGTCAACATCTGACGTCTGTTCGCTCCTAGTCCGTCAAGTGAGCCGCTTTTTATAAGGTTTTCCAATGCACGTTTATTGAGATCCCTGCCATAAACTCTGCTGCAAAAATCATAGAAGCTTGTATATTTTCCTTCCTTGCGGTTTCTGATGATTGAATCAATTAGTCCGTGACCGATATTTTTTATTGCCTTTAGTCCGAATCGGATGCTTTGGTTATTTACAGTGAAGCCTGCTTCACTTTCATTTACACTTGGAGGCAGGACGATTATTCCATGCTTTGAACATTCATCTAAATAAACTGCAATCTTTCCGCTGTCACCGAGTACGCTTGACATCAGTGCACACAGGTATTCTCTCGGATAATGATATTTTACATATGCCGTCTGATATGATATATATGCATAAGCTGCTGCATGTGCTCTGTTAAATGCATAGGATGCAAAGCTTTCCATTTCTGAAAAGATTCCGAGTGCTGTCTGTTCATCTATTCCTCGTCGAATACAACCGTCTACAAGAACATTTCCGTTTTCATCTGTTAATCCATGTATAAAGATATGCTTTTCCTCATCCATCACCTTTTTCTTCTTTTTGGCCATTGCACGTCTTACAATATCTGCTCTGCCAAGAGAATAACCTGCAAGAGTCCGGAATATCTGCATAACCTGTTCCTGATATACAATACATCCGTATGTTACATCTAAAATCGGTTTAAGGAGAGGATGTTTATATTCTATCTTGTCCGGAGAATGACGGTTTTCTATATACTTTGGAATCGAATCCATTGGTCCGGGACGATAAAGTGATATTACTGCTATGATATCTTCAATGCTTTCAGGCTTCAATCTTGAAAGGACATTTTTCATGCCTTTGGATTCAAACTGGAAAACACCTTCTGTATCCGCACGGGAATACATTTCAAAAACAGCTTTATCATCATCCGGAATTTTTCTGATATCAAATTCCGGATCAGTCTTCCTGATCATATTCTGTGCATAATTCAGTACGGTCAGATTCCTCAGCCCGAGAAAATCCATCTTCAGCAGTCCCAGTTCATCGAGTTCTGTCATTGTATACTGTGTAACAACAGTATCATCATTTCTGGCAAGAGGAACATATTCATTTACCGGTTTATCAGTTATTACTACTCCGGCAGCATGGGTTGTAGTATTTCTCGGCATACCCTCAAGTTTCATAGCTGTATCGATAAGATCCCGGATGGTTCTGTCAGTTTCATACAGCTTCCTGAAATCATCGGATGTTTCCAGTGCTTTTTTAAGTGTAATATTAAGCTCCTTAGGAACAAGCTTTGCTGCCTTATCACATACTGCGTATGGAATATCCAGTGCTCGTCCTACATCACGGATAGAAGCTCTTGCTGCCATTGTTCCAAAGGATATTATTTGTGCCACATGATCTGAACCATAGCGACGTATGACATAATCTATCACTTCCTGACGTCGTTCTGTACAGAAATCGATATCAAAATCAGGCATGCTTACACGTTCAGGATTCAGAAAGCGTTCAAAAAGCAAATCATATCTGATAGGATCTATTTCCGTTATTCCGATACAATATGCTGCAAGGCTTCCTGCGCCTGAACCTCTTCCTGCTCCAACGGGGATTTCATGTGCTTTTGCATAATTGACATAATCTGCAACAATCAGAAAATAATCTATATAACCCATCTGGGAAATAACGTCTGTTTCGTATTCAAGCCGATCAGTTATTTCTTTTGAGGGATTGTCACCATAATATTTCCGAAGACCTTTATCACATAGCTTTTTAAAATATGACAGATTATCTTCTGAGTCATCAGGTAAATCAAACCGTGGCAGCTTTATCTTTCCGAATTCTATCTCCAGATTACATTTTTCAGCAATCAGAGCAGTATTTTCAATTGCCTGAGGAATATCTGAAAACAGGCTGCGCATTTCCTGCTCGCTTTTAAGATAAAATTCCATCGTCGGAAATGCCATTGGATTTTTTTCATTAATAGTGTGGTTGGTCTGGATGCATAAAAGAATATTCTGTATTCTACTGTCTTCTTTGGTGATATAATGGCAATCGTTTGTTGCAGCAAGTGGAATATCCAGTTCTTTTGAAAGACGAATGATCTGTGGATTGATCTGTTTTTGTTCTGTTATTCCGTGGTCCTGAATCTCAAGATAATAATCTTCTCCGAAAACTGACTTATACCATTTTGCTGTACGAACAGCTTCGTCATAATTTCCATTCATCAATGATCTGGATATTTCGCCGGCAAGACAAGCTGACATTGCAATAAGACCATCATGATATTTTTTAAGTAATTCATGGTCAATTCTTGGTTTGCTGTAAAATCCTTCTGTCCATGCTATTGAATTTAGTTTCATAAGGTTTTTGTAACCTGTCTCGTTTTTACATAGTAGGATAAGATGTCTGTTTTCTCTGTCAAACTGAGATTCTCTGTCATATCTTCTGCGGGGTGATACATATACTTCACAGCCGATTATCGGTTTTATTCCTTCAGATTTGGCTGTTTTATAAAACTCAATAGCTCCATACATATTTCCGTGATCTGTTATTGCGATACTTGTCTGTCCTAACTCTTTTGCTCTTTTTATAAGCTCAGGTATTTTACTAGCTCCGTCAAGAAGGCTGAAAACTGTATGTACATGCAAATGTGTAAATGCCATATTTACCTCCGATCAGTTATTTAATTACTCTATTCGTCATATCCCTGATTTCTTTATTTATGCTATCTGTATCTGGAGCATCATAGCATGTGAATCCGTGGTCATCAATTTCATCGGGAATATTAAACTTAATACCACTTTTCAGAATCTTTTTTGTGTGTCTTATCAGAATAATTGATAATACTACTGCTGAAAAGATTATCACAAGGTTCATCAGAATAAAACCTGCTGAAGCTTTTACAATAGCCTGTGAAGGATTATCAGGATTGTTATATACTGTGATTATATCGCCAGGATTCAGTCTTCCTGACTCATTTACTCCGAATCCAGTTGTATGTAAAGAATACTCTGTTCCGTCAACTTCATAATGCGCTATTACATTATTCCTTGAATAAACAGAGTTGAACCTATTTTTTGAAATATAAGCAGAATCATGAGCATAATTTACAATTGCTGTTGCAGTTGTTTATGTATTTGTTTTTATGAAATTATCAATAAGTACACTGAAACAATAGATCCCTAAACGTGAAAATGATACTGATATAATTTAAATAATAACAGCAATTATTTTATTGCTGTTCTGTATCCATAGCATAACTGTACGCATAAATCTTACACTCTTTGTTATTTGTTATCCTCCGTACTATGTTCTGACAGGATATCTTTATATTGTTTTCTTACAGATTTTTTTCAGTCTGTCAAGGTCATCATCTGTTTTCATCTTTAAAAATTTTTCATGCTTTTGTTTTTCAGGCTGTCAGGACAGAAATGTATTTCCAGAAGTCTTTTGTAGCATACTGATAGTATGATTTTATGGTTTTAATTTTTTCGCTTCAGCATTTTGCTGTCAAATCGAGTTCATACAGACATTCCATTCTTTCCTCTTCCGAACTACGATTTTTTCTTCCGCTGCTTATTGATTTTTTTCTCATCCCTAATTTTTCCATAACCCTGATGGAAGATAAATTATCAGCATCTGCATGAGCGATAAATCTCTTTAATCCAAAACGATTATTTACATACTTCATAAATGCTTCTGCAGCTTCAACTGCAAATCCTCTGCCCCAGTAATTCTTGTCAATGATCCATCCGAACTCTCCCACAGTACAATTGTCAAGCAGTTCAATACTGACTGCTCCGACATGGACTCCTTCAGACAAAATTGCAGCATCAAGATATTCAGGTGTTTCCATTGTCCACTGAATCTCACACTTTCTCAGGTAGTTCATGACCTCATCATCGCTGTCACATGGAAGAAAACACATCATTTTTGTGTTTTCAGGGTCAGTAGAATATCTGCATGTTGTATTGAAATGCTTTGTTCCGAGTGGTTCAAGTTTTATACGTTCAGTCTGAATATTCATTAGTCCTGCCTCTTGTTTTTAAAATACATATAAACCTGGCATTTTATCATACCATTATAAAGTTTGCGTCGCTTATCTGCCTGTCTGCCGAAAATTCGTTCAAAATTATCATCCGGGCTTATTACTGTATAGCTGTATCCTGGACGCTGAGTAAATTTTCTTCCCATTATACGATAAAGCTCTCGTGCTTGTTCTATATCAAGAAGTCTTTCACCATATGGCGGATTTGAAATAACCGCGGCACGCTCAGAATCAGATTGAAAATCTGCAATTGAACGACGTTCAACATTGATACGTTTTTCTACACCTGCTTTTTCTGCGTTTGCCATTGTAAGCTCTAAGGCATTCGTATCAATATCATATCCATATGCCTGAAATTCTGCATCATGATTAATAAGGTCAAGGCATCTTGTTCTTTCCTCAGACCAGATTTCTGCAGGAATACAGTTCCATTTTTCTGCAGCAAAGCTTCTTTTTAATCCAGGTGCAATATTCATTGCCTTGAGCGCAGCTTCAATAAGAATTGTTCCGGAACCGCAGAACGGATCAATTACCGTACTGAATGAACGTACATGTGAAAGATCTGCCATTGCAGCAGCAAGAGTTTCCTTTATTGGCGCTTCTGTTGCATCACGGCGGTAACCTCTTTTATGCAGACCTTCTCCTGATGTATCAAGAAGAATGCTTACCTCATCCTTAATAATTAAAAACTGTATCTGATGACGGCTTCCTGTTTCGTCAAACCAGTTTTTTCCGTATTTTGATGATAGTCTGCTTACAACAGCTTTCTTTATGATTTTCTGGCAGTCCGGTATACTTGCAAGCTTTGAATTTACACTATGACCTTTTACAGGAAATGACTCATTTTCTGATATCCAGTTTTCCCATGAAATTGCTTTTACTCCCTGAAACAGGTCTTCAAAACTGTATGCCTTGAATCTTCCAAGTAATATATGTACCCTCTCGGCATATCTTGAGCAAAGATTTACCCTTGCAAGTGTTGAAAAATCTCCCTCAAACAAAACCTTTCCGTTTTCTGCTTTTACATTATCTATATTCATTCTTTTCAGCTCATCGGCACATATGCCTTCAATGCCAAACAGACATGGTGCTGAAAACTGTATTTTTTCCATTGTTTTTTCCTCCGTTTATTCTATTAATCCTTATCTCTGATTAAATAACTGCATACTCTGTTACAGGATTATTTATAATCGAATTATATCATATAGCTGCATTAAATTCAATAAAATCCTCCCATCGGCGTGCCGGGG
>ONRO01000063.1 GCA_900320235.1 uncultured Eubacteriales bacterium | reverse complement strand
TTCCTCTTAAGCATGACTTCTGCTTTTCTTTTTAATTGCCCCTGTTATTATTATAATGCTTTCTTCGCATCATTATTTCTCAATAGCCCTTCTGCAATTCCAAGGAACACAAATATATATGGCGTGATGATCGGTGTAGCAACATTGAAAAGTGACTGTGAACAATATGATATAATTACAAATATTACAATAAGAAATGGAATTCTGTCTTTGCACCTTTTTATGCATCTGTATAGAATTGTCACTATCAGCGATATATATGCTGCAACACCTGTTACTCCTGTTGTAACAAGATAATGAAGAAATTCATTGTGTGCAGAATCAAATACTTTGCCGTGACGCTTGATCATGTCTGCATTGAATGAAGCCTTCATCATCTGACCAAAGGTATCTGGCCCCGATCCGATAAGGAAGTTCTTGAGCCCGTTTGACCTTAGTAAATATATACTTCTTATCCATGCGTATCCTCTGTGAGTTCCCCATTTATCATTCAAACGAAGTACTGTTGCAAAACTTCCCAGATCTGTTTTTGTATCAATGAAGCTGAAATATATGAATATGAATAATAATGCTCCCCACGCAAGACCAACTACGCCGCCTGCTATGTAACGTATGTAACGCGGAAGCTCTTTTCCTTCCGAACGCTTTGATAGCAAAAATGTTGTTGCTGTCAGAATCGCTGCGATTATTATCAGAATGTATACGATATTGTCGTATACAAGGTATTTTGAAATGTCACTGAGATTTTTGTATTTGTCTTGATGAATGTACGAAAATAGCCTGAGAAGCTTTATCGAAATCAATAATACACTCAGCGTCAGAAAATATCCGAAAAGCTTTTCCATGCTTTTGCAGCAATATACAAAAAGCAGCGTAATAACACAGAGAAATGCAAAAAATCCGCTCAGACTGTTGCCTACGATAAGTCCTGTCATATTAATGCCGGCTGCTGCAAGATATATTATCCTTAATACCGTTTTCTTTGTCATGACTGACATTATTATACAAATAGGCAGCGATACACACACAAAGCCTGAAAATGTATTGATGTTTCCGATAGTTGTTATAAAATCCTTCTGCTGCGATTTGCTTATGACAGAGATAAGCGCAAACGGGTCTATGTTAAATTCATTCAGCACTGCTATAAAGCAGATAACACTGGACATTATCGCAAAGAATGTAAATATTTCCTCAATGTATCTGAAATTTCTTGAAATAAGGAAATAGCTCAGCAGATAGACCGCCATAAGCAGAAATCCGCTGTTCCTGCCTCCTGAACCTGTAAACGCTGCTTCTCCGTAAGACGAAAATATTGCCGATATCAGACATATTCCTGTAAAGGCAATGAAAGACCAATCCGATACAGACATCTGATAAACTGTGCGTAAATGCTTTTTATCCTTGCCGAAAATATAAGCTCCGGCGGTCAGCACAAGTAATGCTATCGTTGCTGTAATGAAAAAATACAGTCGGTCCGTTCTGACGTGGAACAGTTTTTTTGTCATAAATATCGGAAACAGCGAGAACAAACTCAGAAGATATAGATTTGTGAATTTTTCTCTGATATTCATTTTCTGCTCCTTGACAGCTGTATTTTCCGTTTTCTTTGACGCACTGCCGGAGCTTCCGGTATTCCCGGCAGCATTACTTCCTGACCCTGAACCGGCTGCTTTTTTATTCTTTTTTTTCAATTCTGTTCACTCCTTTTTTGAATGATAATTCATTTTTATATGTACGAATTTTATTATATCATATTTTTATTCTATAAACAATCTCAGATATGTTTATCTGAACATTTTTACATCTTCCGGATTTTTGCCGGCTAATCCTGCTGAAAAAAAGACCCGCGCATTTCTGCGAAGGTCTTATGATTGATCAATGTGAATTAACAAGTTTTCTGTGCTTTCTTGCAAAAGTAAAGAAGAATACGAGTCCGAAAACAAGAAAGGCTGCTGCAAAGATCCAGAAATATACAAAAATACCGTTGAAATATTCAACAAACAGATTATAAAGCGATCTTGTCGCAATATTCATCTTCTGGAATATTCCTGACATACTGACCGTTGCTGCGATAACCGTATCACATAAAAACGCTGCAAGGAATGCATAGCTCAGATATCTGTATCCTCTGTGCCTGAATTCGTTTGTAAGGAACAGAATCGCTGTTATCACACCTGCGATTACCAATAGTACAACAATCGTTATATTCATCGGCATTTTAAGCTTATGGACATAATTTGCCAGAACAGAGAAAAACGGTATCTCTATCGCATTTGTATATACATCTGCTGATTCGTTCACCAGATATTCAAGGGAACTTTCCTTTACTTCTGTTCCTTCCTTTTTATTCTCCTCAATATATGCATCCAGTGATGCTCTGAATTTCTGTTTGAAATTTGTTGTATTGATAAGTGTAGATTTTCCTGAATAAAATGACTCCACATAATTTACTATATCTTCATGCATATCATAGCTTGCTGTGAAATCATTTGCAAATTCACTTGAAAGTCCGCTGGCATGTGCAAGACTTTCAAGCCGACCTCGCATTTCCTCTGTCACCTGAGTATAATACTCCTTATTTGACATTGCCTGAAGCATATAGTCAGATGAGAATACTGTTACTCTCAATGATACCACCACTGACAGTATAAACATTATCAATGCAAGAAAAAATGACATTACAACATATACAAACGTCCTCAGATTACTGCTGTTTTTCTTTTTTCTTTTTTCAGACATTATACACCATCCTATCTGCTGATATCCAGCTTCGGTCCTGAAATGTATTTCGCATATACAAAGCATCTCTGCGATGTCAGTCCGAACTGATCAAACGGGTAACAGGTATAAAGCGTCAGAGTTTCCTCCTGTGCTCCAAGATCATATGCGCTCTTATCGTTATGCTTTTTCACTGCTACATCCGTGACCTCGTATCTGTAATTGCCATAGCTGGTCCGGATCAGTATTATCTGACCCTTCTGTGCATATTTCAGCCCGTTGAAATAGGTTGCATTATGTCCTGCTATCATTATTGGTTTTCCATATCCGGGTATGAAACTACCTGTATATATTCCCACACCGTAATTTAGCTGAAGATCTCCGTCACCATAGAAAAGCGGACATTTTATATTACAGTCCTCCATGATAAACTCTCCGAACTGATCACTATAATCCGGGTATTCTATTTCGGTGATCGGCACTGTCTTTGTTTTTTTGGGTTGAGTTTTACTTGTTTTATTTTTGTCATTTTTATCGGTATTATCTTCCTCAAGGCCCTCAGAAGTCGGAACATAGATATTTTTTAATTCATCCGAAAAATCGTGTGGATTATCCGAGAAAAACATACTTGCCATATTATAGAATCTTATTGTATTAGGAATGATTATCGCTGAAGCCAATCCAAGTATCAACACACAAAAGACAATGGGAAGAATTATAAAATTCTTCCCATTGAGTGAACGGTGCGAAGAATGATGATGATGCTTTTTATGCATCAACTGTCTCCTTCTTAGAAGTTCTGATAAGATATACGCCTGCTGCTGATACCAGAAGGATACCAACACCTGCAACTGCTACTACGCCCGGAACGTCGAAACCAGTTGTCTTTACAACGCCATCTTTACCATCAACACGTACGTCAGCAACAGTAGTTGAGCTCTTGCCGTCTGTGCCCTTTGTAACAACAGAAACAACACGAGTTACCTTGTTGTACGTGAGAGTACAATCAACTACACCTGATGCTTCATTACAAAGGCTGACTGCCTTATCGATCTCAGCATCAGTGAAGTCTGAGAACTTGCTCTTGCCAACGCTTGTGAGGTAAGCCTTGACCGCATTGATCTTAGCGATAACCTCATCAGCCTGAGCATCTGTCATGTCTACTTCTTTAATGAAGTACTGCTCAGCCTGGTTAATATACTGAACAGGAAGACTCTTCTGAATGCCGCCCATTTCTACTGTTGTATGAAGCTCTGCGAGAACTTTTTCTTCTGCAGCGTTAAGGCCAGTAGTTGATGCAGCGAAGACAGATGCAGAAGCTCCTACAGCTACTACTGCTGAAAGCATTGCAGCTGAAAGAACTTTGAGTACTTTCTTCATGATAAAAACTCCCTTTCATAATATTAGAATCAGGATATACACACATTTGGCAGGAACAAGACTGTCAAAAGCGAATGTAATCGAACGGTAAAAAGGGCCGCCGTAAGAAAAAGCCATTTTTTACCATATAGATACACATAAGTCGATATATCCAATTCTTCAATAATTATAATACTATAACAGTAAAATTGTCAAGATAATAGTATAGTTTTTTTATTTTCGTCTTATTGCACAACAAAAGGCAGAAAGCAAAAGTTGAACATGAATAATTAACGAAGAAAAGCAAAAAAATCACTAAAATCCATACTTATTTCACTATTACTAAAGTATTATAGCATTATTTTTCTATTATTTCAATAGATTTTGGAAATAATTACTCCTTTAGGTATATTATTTTAATTAATATACAAAATGTTATTAAAAATTTTACCATACTTTACATATTATTTACATTAAAAAAAACGTTATATTTTTGTATAATTTTGGATACTGAGGTATTATTTGTTGAATTATCTGGCGATGTATATAAGTTTCGCCATCCTTTCAGAGCTGCTGAGTTGGTCGGCAATATATAAAAATTTCGCCAGCCTTTACAAAGGCTTCAGGGGGTCCAGCGGGGGTGCGGATGTTCAGTGAACATCGCTGCGAAGCAGCAGCACCGACCGAGCCGGCAGGCGAGACCCAGCGCCCCCCGGTCGCCGACCGTAGTCGCCCGAAGGAAGTGCCCTTGGGGTACGGCAAAATCCCCTGACTGAAATCCCTCGGCAAGGGGTGAATTCAAAAACAGTCCGGCGGACTGTGGGAAAGAGGGCGTCCCCCTTGTATGGGTCATGAAGGAAAGTGCAGAATTGCTCATAGATAACAGTAGTACTGAAAAAGCCGTGGTGAATTAAAGAGGCGGCGGCTGATTTTCAAATTAATTATCGTCAGTGGTTTTGTATGAGCGAGGGCGGAATTATCACGCTTAATAGCTTTGGAAGTTTGCTTGCCTGAGAAAAACGGGTCAGGAGTCAGAGTTGATAGGGGAAATTAGCTTTGTCTAAGCGTGAGCGGCTTGGTTACGCTGCTTCTTACTTTAAAAACGTCAATCAGCTTCGTGTGAGCGTGTTCGGGTTTATCAAGCTTATTTCTTTTTAAAACTTCAATCAGTTT
>ONRO01000248.1 GCA_900320235.1 uncultured Eubacteriales bacterium | reverse complement strand
ATGATATTATGCCAGAAGCAGGTTGTATAACCGTTGAACGCACGTCCGCCGTCAACCACAATTTTCAGATAGTGCTCCAGATCCTTCATTCTGCGGAAAATTATATCCGCATATGTACCTCCGTTGAATACACAGTTATCCTCATATTCAAAAAAACGGTTACCCGTTTCAAAACGGCTGCAGTGAGCCTCATAGAATGCTGTCCTTAAGCTCTCCGGAACATCATCGGTAACATATACATATAAATCGTAATCTGATTTTTCATCAAAGCTTTTTCCTGAGCGTGAACCGCCTAATACAACAGACTCTACTTCAGGATATCTGTAAAGCTCATCCACAAGTATTTTTATTTCTTCGTTCATAAATGTCACCCCTTATTTTAGAAATGACGCTCTGCATAGCAAAGCGTCATTAATATACAAAAATATTCTTATCTTGAAAACGCCTGATCATTCATCGTTTGCCGCTTCTGTATCATCTGCACTCAGACGGCTGCGCTTTCTCTTGATATAGCTGACTGTTTCAGCTGCCTTTTCTGCGACTGTTTTTTCGTCATCTGCTTCTTCACTTTCAGAATCCACAGTTTCTTCACTTTCAGCAGCTTCAGTTACTTCTGTATCTGCTTCTTCTGCAACTGCGATAGTGATATCAGCATCCTCTTCTTCATCAGCAGATAATACTTCTTCTGCTGCCTCAGCAGTCTCCTGTACCTCTTCCTCCGCAGGGCGGATCATATCGACTGTATCGCCGGGAGCAGAAGGCACACCATATACCTTTACATAGTCATATCGAGCCTGAGCCTTTTTGAGTCTTTCTTCCGAAAACTTGATTACCTCGCAGATCTGACTCATATCATTATCCTCGGCAGTACCCTCAAGAATCTTGAAGTACTGTTTGCCAAGAGCAATATATGCACGGTTTATTACATCTGTTTCTGTCTTTATTATAGCCGACAGACGGTTGAGCTGTGCAAGCTGTCTGTTTTTTTCCACCAGAAGATCAACAGATGTTGCAAGTCCCTCGCCAACCTTATCCAAAATATTCATAAAAAGGTTCCTCCCCTCTGTTCATTAAGCTGATTATTTTTTCACATAAAGCATAAAAGCGTTTCTGAAAAAATACATCTGCAAAATTATTATACTACATTCTGTTTCGCTTTTACAATAGTTTTTATAATTTTTTTACAATTCCAGCCCAATTAAAGGACTGATTTTTTACTTTGTGTAAAAAAAGCCTGTGTTTCGCCGTATTCACCGAGAGAAATCGTATAATCTATAAATTTTTCCGGCACGATAAAAGCAATGCTGCCCTTTCCGGTACCCTCAAAATAATATTTCCCGTCTGTCATGCAAATAGTTGAAACCGCAAATTTTTTATTCTTATATTCAAGCTCTTTGCCGTCCGTTCCTGTAACGAACGATACGATCTCTGTATCAACTCCGCCTTTGCCTGCGGGAAAACCATCAAGGTTCATTTCATAATCTGCAACGACCCAATGACAGCCCTTTTCCGGATTTTTATAAGTATATGTTTTTTCAGCTGCGCAGAAATCCTTTACTCTTTTTTCTGCATTTTCTCCGGCACTGACCTTAACGACTCTTATCGGTACATTGAAGTATTTTTGTTTATCCGCAGAAAACTTTGCAGCGCTGCCCCATTCATCAAATGAAAGCGGCGAATAAAGCGAAGACGATACCGTTCTGATTTCATCTGAGCTTTCAGATTTTTCTTTACTGTCTTTCACCTCTGATACAGAGGATGTCGTTTTTTCATCCGGCTCATGTTTTTCCTCACCGCAGCCGCAAAGTATACCTGTCATCAAAACCGCTGTCACCAGGCATATTATTTTTTTCATCTCACTTACACCTCCGACAGCATTACGCTGAATAATTTATTCCCGACAACTTTGTTCTCCCGGCAGAGTACGTCCGCAAAATCAACGCTTCTGAAAGATGGGGACGCCCTTAAAAAGAGAGCGTCCCCCTGCGATAGTCTTTAAAAAAACCGAAGCATCATAATCAGAACATCTTATTTATTCAGCGAATAGTATAATCCGTCAAATCACAGATTTCCTGAATTCAGCCGCTTTTTATATTATTTATCCCTGCCGCAGCACTTTTTATATTTCTTGCCGCTTCCGCACGGACACGGATCATTTCTTCCGATCTTTTTGACACCTCTGACTGTCTTGTTTATCGAACCTGAGGTTGAATCCATATTTGTTGAAGTAGGCTTGGCAACCTGTTCTCTTTCCATGAATTTGCCTGCTGCCTTTTTGATATCATCTTCAGAATAATCCTTTTCGTTCTTCTCAGTTTCAGCAGCAGTTTCCTCCTGAATCTCCTCATCCGGCTCTTTTTGAGGCTCGATAACATTCTGAGTCACTGTTATATTGATCTTAGGCGCATTTTCGTCTTCTTTATCTGCACCCTGAGCATTAAGCGCAGCAATAGCAGCTGCTCTTGCTCTGCCGATTGCGCCTCTCTGTACAGCCATCTGACGCATCTTTTCCTGTTCTGCAAGTCTTTCTGCAACCTTCTTCGGAACAACAAGAAGCATCTTTACTGTATCCTCACGGATCTCGCGGATCATTTCATCGAACATATCAAAGCCTTCGATTCTGTATTCAACAACAGGATCATGCTGACCGTATGAACGCAGACGGATACCTCTTTTAAGCTCATCCATAGCATCGATATGATCCATCCAGTAGCGGTCAACATTCTTGAGAAGATATACTCTCTCAAGCTCACGCATTGTTTCTTCCGGAACAAGTGATTCATTATGCTCGTAAAGCTCCTTGCCCATCTTTGTAAGCTCTGATACAAGATATTCTTTTTCAAGTCTTTCGAGCTCTTCCTTATCATAAACGAGTGTTTCTTCATCATCCTCATCAATGAGCCAGCCCTTGAGTGCATCTCTCAGACCTTCAAGATTCCAGTTGTCCTTATCATCATGCGGCAGATATTCTGCAACCTTGGATTCCATTGATTCGCCTATCATATTCATGATAGTATCCCTGAGATCCTCGCCGTCAAGAACCTGATCTCTCTGACCGTAAATGATTTCACGCTGACGGTTCATTACATCGTCAAATTCAAGCACGCTCTTACGGATACTGAAGTTTCTGCCCTCAACCTTGGACTGTGCACTTTCGATAACGCTTGTAAGAAGCTTACTTTCAAGCGGCTCATTATCTTCGCCCGGCATTTTATCCATTATATTCTTTATTCTGTCGCCTGCAAAGAGTCTGAGGATATCGTCCTCTGCAGAAAGATAGAAACGGCTTGCGCCCGGGTCGCCCTGACGGCCTGCACGGCCTCTGAGCTGGTTATCTATACGTCTTGACTCATGTCTTGTTGTACCCATGATGAAAAGACCGCCGGCCTGTCTTACCTTTTCTGCCTCATCCTCGATCTCAGCCCTGTATTTTTCTATAAGCTCTTTATACTTAGCTCTTGCTTCAATTATTTCCTGATCATCAGTTTCAGCATAGCCGGTAGCCTCTACTATCATTTCCTCGCTGAAATTAAGTTTTCTCATTTCATCCTTTGCAAGGAACTCCTCGTTACCGCCAAGCTTGATATCGGTACCACGGCCTGCCATGTTTGTAGCAATCGTTACTGCGCCGAGCTTACCTGCCTGTGCAACGATCTCTGCTTCCTTTTCATGGAACTTAGCGTTCAGGACATTATGCTTGATACCTTTCTTCTTCAGAAGTGCGCTCAGCTCTTCTGACTTATCGATCGAGATTGTACCTACAAGTACAGGCTGACCGTTTTTATTAGCTTCTGCTATATCTTCGATAAGACATTCATACTTACCCTTTTCTGTTCTGAAAATAACATCAGGAAGATCAAGTCTCTGAATCGGTTTGTTAGTCGGGATCTCGATAACATCAAGACGATAGATCTCAGAAAACTCTGTTTCCTCTGTCATAGCCGTACCTGTCATACCGGAAAGCTTTTTATAAAGGCGGAAGAAATTCTGGAATGTGATGGTTGCAAGAGTCTTGCTTTCTCTTTCCACCTTTACGCCTTCCTTAGCCTCAATTGCCTGATGCAGGCCCTCGTTATAGCGTCTGCCGTACATAAGACGGCCTGTGAATTCGTCTACGATGATAACCTCGCCCTTTTCGTTTACGACATATTCAGTATCACGCTTCATTACACCGTGTGCCTTGATAGCCTGGTTTACATGGTGCTGGATAGTGATATTATCCGGGTCTGTAAGGTTATCGATGCCGAAGAATTTCTCTGCTTTCTTTACGCCCACAGGAGTAAGGGTCGCTGTTTTTGCCTTCTCATCAACGATATAGTCGATACCTGCAGCGATATATTCCTGATCGTTATCTTCTTTTGCATCTGTTTCTGCGATTCTTTTGCATTTCATTGTCTTTGCAAGCTCATCAGCTCTCTCATAGAGATCTGTTGACTTATCGCCCTGACCCGAAATGATAAGCGGAGTTCTCGCCTCATCGATAAGGATCGAGTCAACCTCATCGACGATTGCAAATGCATGACCTCTCTGAACTTTATTCTCTTTGTATACAACCATGTTGTCACGCAGGTAGTCAAAGCCGAGTTCATTATTTGTTGCATATGTAATATCTGAATTATATGCGATCTTTCTTTCCTCGTTTGTACTGTCATGCTGAAGAATGCCGACTGTCAGACCGAGGAAGCGGTAAAGCTTACCCATCCATTCTGCGTCACGCTTTGCAAGATATTCATTTACGGTAACGACATGTACACCGTCGCCTGCAAGTGCGTTAAGATATGCCGGAAGGGTTGCCACGAGGGTTTTACCTTCACCTGTTTTCATTTCACTGATACGGCCTCTGTGAAGAATGATACCGCCTATTACCTGTACACGGAAATGTTTCATTCCGAGCACACGCCATGATGCCTCTCGGCAGATTGCAAATGCTTCAGGAAGTATTTCGTCAAAGATCTGATCCTTTTTCTTTTCGGTCAGGTCATCGATCCTGAACATTTCCTGAAAACGTCTTGTTTCTGCTCTCAGCTCGTCATCTGTGAATTTCTGATATTTTTCTTCAAGTGCAAAGACCTTATCGACCATCGGTTTGATCTTTTTAAGCTCTCTGCGGCTGTTGCTTCCGTTAAACCATGCTTTTAT
>ONRO01000245.1 GCA_900320235.1 uncultured Eubacteriales bacterium | reverse complement strand
ATTCAGGCTAAAAAAGCCGGGCGGTGCCCGTGAAAACTTTTATCAGGCTGATTAAGCCGTGAATCGCAACACCGGCAGCGCGCCAGCGCCGGGGATTCAAAAAACTTGACAAGATAGTAATAAAATCTTATAATATAAATTGTCAAATTGTAACTTGCGACTCAGTCGTAATAATAATAATAATAAAGGCAGGTTTTTGAAATGATAAGTGATGCAGTTAGCTGTGGAACTCAATGTGCGCCTCAGCGCTCTCTTCTAAGAGCTCTTGGAATGACAGATGAAGAAATATCAAAGCCAATGATTGGAATTGTCAGTTCTTATAATGAGATTGTTCCAGGTCATATGAATATTGATAAAATAGTTAACGCTGTAAAACAGGGCATTGCAATGGCAGGAGGAAATCCTGTTGTATTTCCGGCAATAGCTGTGTGTGATGGTATTGCAATGGGACACAAGGGAATGAAATATTCACTTGTAACCCGTGATCTTATTGCTGATTCAACAGAAGCAATGGCAATTGCTCATGCATTTGATGCTCTTGTTATGGTACCAAACTGTGATAAAAATGTGCCCGGCCTTCTTATGGCTGCTGCAAGACTTAATATTCCGACAATTTTTGTTAGCGGCGGTCCGATGCTTGCCGGCAGAGTCAAAGGAGAAAAGAGAAGCCTTTCCAGTATGTTTGAAGCAGTTGGCTCTTATAATTCCGGAAAAATTTCTGCTGAAGAACTTGATGAATTTGAAAACAAAGTATGTCCCAGCTGCGGCTCTTGTTCTGGAATGTATACTGCTAATTCAATGAATTGTCTTACTGAAGTATTAGGCATGGCTCTCAGAGGAAACGGTACGATCCCTGCAGTATATTCGGAAAGAATCAGACTTGCAAAACATGCAGGTATGAAAATTATGGAACTACTTGAAAAGAATATACGTCCGCGTGATATTATGACAGAAGATGCATTCAGAAATGCTCTTACTATGGATATGGCTCTTGGCTGCAGCACTAATAGTATGCTCCATCTTCCGGCAATTGCTCATGAATGCGGAATAGATCTTAACCTTGATATTGCCAACGAGATAAGTTCAAAAACTCCGAATCTTTGTCACCTTGCTCCGGCAGGTCATACATATATGGAAGATCTTAATGAAGCAGGCGGAATATATGCTGTAATGAATGAAATAAACAAGCTCGGCCTTCTTAAAACAGATCTTATCACATGCACAGGTAAAACAATTGCTGAGAACATTAGCGGAGTACTCAATAAGAATCCTGACATAATCAGAACTGTGGATAATCCATACAGCAAAACCGGCGGAATAGCTGTACTCAGAGGTAATCTTGCACCTGATTCATGTGTCGTTAAACGTAGTGCTGTTGCACCTGAAATGCTCAAACATTCAGGTCCTGCAAAAGTTTATGATTGTGAAGAAGATGCAATGGCAGCAATCAACGGCGGAGAAATCGTCGAAGGAGATGTTGTTGTTATTCGTTATGAAGGTCCTAAGGGTGGTCCTGGAATGAGAGAAATGCTCAATCCGACCTCTGCAATCATGGGAATGGGCCTTGGAAGTACAGTTGCTCTTATTACAGACGGAAGATTTTCAGGTGCAACAAGAGGTGCATCAATCGGTCATGTTTCACCTGAAGCAGCAGTCGGAGGACCTATTGCACTTATCAAAAATGGCGATATCATAGATATAGATATAAATGCAAATACAATTAACGTCAGACTTTCAGAAGAAGAATTTGCAAAACGCAAATCAGAATGGGTACCAAGAAAACCAAGTATTACAACAGGTTATCTTGCAAGATATGCATCACTTGTTACATCAGGCAACAGAGGTGCTGTTCTTGAAGTTCCGTCATGCAGTAAAGACAAAGAGTAAATGAAATATGTGCAGAGCGGAATGATCTGCTCTGCACAATGTTATTCTATTTACCATAATTCACTATCTGAAGAATCACAATAACAAGAGTATTGATATGTTTGAAATACCGGAAAAATTTGAATTTCTCAGAAACAGGATAGAAAAAACCTTAAAACCGACAAATGAAATAAAATACATATCCTGTAAGACAAAACCCTGGGAAAGTAAACTCGGAGGATGTCCCTATCTGTTAAATAAAAAAGACTATCCATTGGATAAATACGGAGAACCGATGATGTTTTTGGCACAGATAAATTTTGAAGAAATGCCGCCTCTTGAGGGATTTCCGGATAAGGGTCTGTTACAATTCTATATTACCAACACCGAAGATTATGGTTATGATGAAACATGCAGGATTATTTACTATGAATTATATGAAAAAAATGAAGAAATTCTGTTAAGCGAAAATCCATTTCAGAAGATGATAGAAGAGAATCTTCCTTTCTCACACGAATGCAAAATAATATTCAAAAGTTCGGAAATGGCTGTCACAGATTACGAAGAGGCATTTGAAGAGATGATTGAAGAAATAGATGACGAAGATGAAAATGAATTTTATGAAGCTTTTTCATCCGGTGCATCCAGAATTGGCGGATATCCTGTATTTGTTCAGAATCCGGTCGAAGCATATGAATCAGGTTCAAAACCAGTTTTGTTGCTTCAGCTTGACGAAGACCCAATAGCTGATATCATGTTTGGCGATTGCGGTAACTGTCAGTTTTTTATCTCTGAAGACGATCTGAGAAAAAAGGATTTTTCTGATATAGTATATGATTGGGCTTGTTGTTAATAAAGCAAAAATTAAACAAATCCAGAATATGGAGGAATAATAATGCGTGAAGCGCAGTGGAAAGATTATGAACTGATAGATTGTTCAGACGGCGAAAGACTTGAACGTTGGGGAGATATAATTCTGATACGTCCCGACCCTCAGATAATATGGCATACAGAAAAAAAGAATCCTCTGTGGCGCAAAGCTCACGCAAGATATCAGCGCAGCTCAAGCGGAGGAGGGGCATGGCATTATAATTCAAAAGTTCCATCGCGCTGGTCAATAAATTATAATAACCTTACATTCGGCATTAAACCAATGGGGTTTAAACATACAGGCGTTTTTCCGGAACAAGCAGTTAACTGGGATTTTGTGTCGGAAAAAATAAGAAATGCAAACAGACCAGTCAAAGTCCTTAATATGTTTGCATATACAGGAGCAGCAACCCTTGCATGTCTTGAAGCAGGAGCAAGCGTCTGTCATGTAGATGCATCAAAAGGAATGGTACAATGGGCAAAGGAAAATGCTCAGCTCAGCGGTCTTTCAGACAAGCCTGTACGTTGGCTTGTTGACGACTGTGTAAAATTCGTCCAGCGTGAACATCGCCGTGGCAATAAATATGATGGAATAATAATGGATCCTCCGTCTTACGGAAGAGGTCCTAACGGTGAAGTATGGAAGCTTGAAGAACAGCTCTTTTCGCTTGTAAAACTATGTCTTCCGATATTATCAGACAATGCTCTGTTTTTTGTTCTGAATTCATATACAACCGGTCTTTCACCTTCTGTCATGGAATATCTTTTAAATGTAATGATCAAGTCTGAATTCGGAGGAAAGGTTGAAAGCTCAGAAATCGGACTTCATGTTACTCATAGCGGTCTTACCTTGCCTTGCGGTAGTACTGCTATCTGGCAAAATTAAGTAGAATAACTTGAACAATAAGGCAGGGAGTTATTAATGAAAAACTTTATAGAAATAGAAAATGTCTATTATAAATATAATGATAACTCTGATGCTTTTGCACTTAAGGGCGTTGATCTTTCGATAAAAAAAGGTGAGTTTATCGCAGTAGTAGGTCATAACGGATGCGGAAAATCCACACTTTCAAAATTACTCAATTCTATCTTTATCCCTACAACCGGAACTATAACGGTTGATGGTATCGATACAAAAGATGATGAAAGACTCTTTGAAATAAGAAAAAAAGTCGGTCTGGTACTGCAAAACCCGGATAATCAGATTGTTGCAGGAATAGTCGAGGAAGACGTAGCATTTGGCTGTGAAAACATTGGATTGGATCCTGATGAAATACGAGAACGGGTTGACTATGCTCTGAAAGCTGTAAATATGTACGATTACAGACTTCACTCACCTGAAAAGCTTTCAGGCGGACAAAAACAAAGAGTAGCAATCGCAGGGATTATTGCTATGAAACCAGAATGTATAGTTCTTGATGAACCGACTGCAATGCTCGACCCTGAAGGAAGAGATGAAGTATTGTACACAATAAAAGAGCTTAATAAAAAGCTTGGAATAACTATTGTCCTTATTACTCATTATATGGAAGAAACAATTGATGCTGATAGAATTGTAATGATGAATGATGGATTGATATTGCAATGTGGTACACCAAAAGAATTATTCTCTCAGGTGGAATTATTAAAAAAATACAGACTGGATGTACCACAGGTAACAGAACTATGTTATAAATTAAAAGGCTGCGGCTATGAGCTTCCGGAGTGTATTCTTGATGAACAGGAATGTGTTGAAGCATTATTTAAGCTGCTTTCACAATAGACTATTTATATTTGCAGAGGCGGTGTTATTTTACATTGTCGATAATAAAAGCAGAAAATATTACACTGATTTACGGAGCAGGTACTTCATTTGAAAAAACCGCTCTTGATAATGTCAGTTTTGAAATAGAAAAAGAAGATTTTACAGGTATTATCGGTCACACCGGTTCAGGAAAGTCTACGCTTGTTCAGTTGCTAAACGGGCT
>ONRO01000257.1 GCA_900320235.1 uncultured Eubacteriales bacterium | reverse complement strand
TTGCTACAATTTAATTATACGATATTCGGCTGGCTGTTTCTATATTTTTGAGTGATAAATCGAATTATTATCTGAGAAAAACTCACTACTTACCAGGACTTTTGAGTTTTGCTCAGGGCTAACATTATGAAAAATAGGGGTTGACAAAGTGAATGAGCCGAAACACAATCTTGACAGACAGACAGACAGACAGACAGACAGACAGACAGACAGACTAGGGTTACTAAGCAGAAAGTTTAATCATTGTTTATCATTGCGTACTATACTGTGTATTCTATTCTTGAATCTTTTAGCCTTTTTACCGCTTTTATGTTTTTCTAAACAACACTTTTCTTGCGATTCCTACGGTATAAGTGTTTCAGGATATAGCGGACATTGCAATAATTTTATTGGTTCTTATAGGTTTATTGGTGCATTATTATATTACCTAAGGTTCTATTTAGGTTCTAACCCTGTGGAAAATTCACTTTTTGACTCTTTGTTTTTTTGCCTTGTATCTAGCACTTCAGCAGCAGCATTATCGCTTTTTATATACTCTAGACTTAATATTAAAAGCTATTTATCATACTGTATCATAAATTTATCTGTAATAATTTCTGTTACAAATGTTTGGTTTACAAATATACTTACCTTTCCTGAATGTATATTCATTTCAGGTTTTGGGGTTGCTTTTTGTTTTTTGAGTATAATACGATTTTTTACAGAAGCAAAGCATAGATTGTTATCAATTGTAATTGCAGCAATTATGTTAATTTTTTCTATAGCTATTTATCAGCAGTTTTTAACTGTCTTTATCATCTATTCGATTTTGTTATCTTTTATCAAGATTACGGGCAATAGTAGATTGTCAATTGCAAATAAGTTGTTTATATATTTACGTTTATGTGTGTTTTTAATAATCTCATTATTGTTTTATTATGGTATCAGTTTACTTATACAATCTGTTTTTTCTATTAATTCAAACCCTAGAGCTAGTTTAAACTTTGACTCTATTATCAATAATATTATTTATTGTATTAAAAAACAAAGATATATAATTGGCGGTAAGGGATTTTTCAATAGCGGATTACTAAGGCGATGCTTTGAAGTTGTTATTGTAATTTGGCTTATTGTGATATCTGTAGATACTATAAAAAATCGTAGAATCAATAATATTTATGCCTTTATTACTTTCCCGATGGCGTATTGTTCGGCGTTTATTATGGTGTTGATATCAACTGGGAATTCACCAAGAACGTTTTTTGGCCTTTTTTCAGTTTTTGCTCTTTTTTCAATAGGTGCAATTGCGTTGAAGGAATCGCGAATTATCAAAGGTTTATTTATTATTATTTTAGGTTTGGTGTTTTTTCTAAATTCATTAAAAACATTAGATATGGCTTTAGATCAACAATACGTAAATTCAACTGAAATTACAATGGCAAAAATTTACATGAAGGAAATAGAAAGATACGAAAGCACTTCAAAAAGAACAATTAATAAAATAGTTTTCACAAACGACAATAATTCAGATATGTTCATGAAGAATAGACTGAGCGAAAGTGCATTAAGTGTTGATTGGGGAATTCAAGGTATCATGGAATACCTTTATGATAGAGAGTTTTCTGTAACGCGTATGTCAAATGATGAACGTATAAATATGTTTGGTGAAAACGATTGGAAGGAATATATTGCCGAAAAACAGATTCGTTTTAGCAAAGATACGATGTATTTGTGTTTGTATTAAACCTATAGATGGCTTTTGCTTAATATTATAATAGAAGGTGTAACATTTGAAAATAGCAGTAGCAGGAACAGGATATGTCGGACTATCCATCGCCGTGCTTTTGGCGCAGCACAACACCGTTAAGGCGGTTGACATTATCCCTGAAAAAGTAGAATTAATCAACAACAAAAAGTCGCCCATTCATGACGACTATATTGAGAAATATTTGGCGGAGAAGGAGCTTGATTTGGAAGCTACCCTAGACGCCGAGTACGCATATAAGGATGCTGATTTTGTAGTTATTGCCGCGCCGACAAACTACGATAGCAAGAAGGATTACTTTGACACTTCTGCTGTTGAGGCGGTTATCAAGC
>ONRO01000242.1 GCA_900320235.1 uncultured Eubacteriales bacterium | reverse complement strand
TGGCTCAGAAAATTGAATATTATTCGTTGATTTTTAACGCACAATTTTATCATATGGGATTTTGCCAACTCATACTTGACACATACTGCCGTCACCTGCCGGCAAACAGTGTGTTGACAAAATGTAGAAATAGTGGGATAATATATTTTGTATTGTCAGATGAAATAATATTTTGGTTATTTAATGTCCGGTAGGATAATTACTTAATCGTAGTATTAATTTCAAATACGAAAACTAATACTTTGGAGGAATAAACTATGGCTAAAGAACTTGCAAAGGCATACAGCCCGGGTGAGTTTGAGGAAAGAATTTACAAATTCTGGGAGGATAACGGTTTTTTTCACGCTGAGGTTGACCACAGTAAAAAACCTTATGCTATTATGATGCCTCCCCCCAATATTACCGGTCAGCTTCATATGGGTCATGCTCTTGATAATACTCTTCAGGACATTCTTATTCGTTTCAAGAGAATGCAGGGTTACAGTGCACTCTGGCTTCCGGGTACTGACCATGCTTCAATCGCTACTGAGGCAAAGATCGTTGAAGCTATGCGTAAAGAGGGACTTTCAAAAGAAGATATTGGCAGAGAAAAGTTTCTTGAAAGAGCCTGGGCTTGGAAAGCAGAATTCGGCGGAAGAATTGTAAAGCAGCTCAGAAAAATGGGTTCATCTGCGGATTGGGAAAGAGAACGCTTTACTATGGATGAGGGCTGCAATAAAGCAGTTAAAAATGTTTTTGTTCGTCTTTATGAAAAGGGCCTTATTTACAGAGGCGAAAGAATAATAAACTGGTGTCCGAAATGCCTTACCTCGATTTCAGATGCAGAGGTTGAATATGAGGAGCAGGCAGGTCATTTCTGGCATCTGAGATATAAACTATCAGATGGCAGCGGATATATCAATCTTGCAACAACACGTCCGGAAACACTTCTTGGTGATACAGCTGTTGCTGTTAATCCTAAGGATGACAGATATAAGGAACTGGTAGGAAAAACAGTAATACTTCCTCTTGTACATCGTGAAATTCCTATTGTTGCAGATGATTACGTTGAAATGGATTTTGGTACAGGTGTAGTTAAAATTACTCCTGCTCATGACCCGAACGACTTTGAGGTAGGTCTGCGTCATGATCTTCCTGTAATAAATGTAATGACAGATGATGCAAAGATTACTGATGATTATCCGGCCTATGCAGGAATGGACAGATATGAAGCAAGAAAAGCAATAGTTAAGGATCTTGAGGCTGAAGGTGCTCTTGTAAAGATTGAGGATTATTCTCATAATGTCGGAACTTGCTATCGTTGCTCTACAACTGTTGAGCCAAGAGTTTCTAAACAGTGGTTCGTAAAAATGAAGCCCCTTGCTGGTCCGGCTATTGATGCTGTTAAAAACGATGAAACTGAATTCATTCCGCCACATTTTGAGAAAACATATTTCCACTGGCTTGAAAACATACGTGACTGGTGTATTTCACGTCAGCTCTGGTGGGGCCATCAGATTCCTGCTTTTTACTGTGATGATTGCGGAGAAACTGTTGTTACTGCTGAAAAAGAAGCTATCTGTCCGAAGTGCGGGAAGAAAATGCGTCAGGATCCTGATACACTTGATACATGGTTCAGCTCTGCTCTCTGGCCTTTTTCAACACTTGGCTGGCCAGATAAAACTGAAGAAATGGAATATTTCTATCCGACAAGCGTACTTGTTACCGGATATGATATTATCCCCTTCTGGGTTATGAGAATGATGTTCAGCGGTCTTGAGCATACTGGTAAGGTTCCGTTCTATAAGGTTCTTATTCACGGTCTTGTTCGTGATTCTCAAGGAAGAAAAATGAGTAAATCTCTTGGTAACGGTATTGATCCTCTTGAGGTTATTGATAGTTTCGGAGCAGATGCTTTAAGACTTACTCTTGTAACTGGAAATGCTCCAGGAAATGATATGCGTTATTCAGAGGAAAAAATTACTTCAAGCCGTAATTTTGCAAATAAGCTTTGGAATGCTGCAAGATTTATACATATGAATATTGATGATTATGATGTAAAGAATGAGCTTCCCTCTGAGCTTACTACTGAGGATAAATGGATCATTTCTACTCTTAATGATACTATCAAGGTTGTAACCGATAATCTTGAGAATTTTGAGCTTGGTGTTGCTGTGCAGAATATATACGATTTTACATGGGACAGCTTATGCGACTGGTATATCGAGCTTGCCAAGGCAAGACTTCAGAGCGATGGTCAGACTGCTCAGAATGCAAGACAGGTACTTGTTTGGGTAATGGATAAAACATTAAAGCTTTTACATCCTTTCATGCCTTTTATTACTGAAGAAATCTGGCAGTCAATGCCTCATGAAGGTGAAACTATAATGATTCAGCAGTATCCTGTTTACGAAGAGAAAAACAGTTATCCTGATGCTGCAAGAGAAATGAATATTATAATGGATGCAATCAAAGCAATCCGTAATCGCAGATCTGAAATGAATGTTCCTCCTTCAAGAAAAGCAAAGCTCTATATAGCTGCAAAAGAACAGGAATTGTTAAAAAACGGTGCGGCCTTCTTTGTAAAGCTTGCCAGTGCCAGCGAAGTAGAAGTTTCCGATGTTTTTGATATTGAAGGTGCAGTTACTGTTGTAACAGCTGATGCAAAGATATATATTCCTATGGATGAGCTTGTTGATAAAGAAGCTGAACTTAAGAGACTGAAAAAAGAACTTGATGCTGCAATCAAAGATCTTCAGTTCAATGAGAAAAAGCTTAATAATCAGGGCTTTATGTCAAAAGCACCTGAAAAAATAATTAATGATATTAAAGAAAAAGCCGCTAAGTTTGCTGAAAAGATAGAAATGATCAAAGCAGCAATCGATGCACTTAACTAAGTAATATC
>ONRO01000350.1 GCA_900320235.1 uncultured Eubacteriales bacterium | reverse complement strand
TACTATCTGAAAAAGATTGTATTATCATCTCCCAGAATTTTTCGCTGCGATTGAATACAGTACCGAGAGATACATATATCATATTTTTATAATTGTACTCATCAGGGTCAGAAAAAGTTGTCTTTCTCAGTAAAGATGAGGAGCCAAGAAAAAAATGGTTTTCTTTAAGAATCCTTTTATCGGGGTGCAGCTGACCGGGATATGTATACACATTAAAATCTGCTTTATTCATCAGTAAATCTGTCACTGATGTTCCTTTTATCCGGTATTTTTTTCTGATGATACCGGTGCTGCGCCATACTGAAGACAGATATTTCATTTCTCTGAAACTGCTTGCTGAAAATCTGAATGTATACATAAAAAATGCTTTGCTGAATAAAAACGGGACTGTAATTAATGCATTTATACTTACAGAAGGAATGCCTGTTATTTCACTTACTGCCCTTCCCCAGAAAGCAATCGTATCAAATATTATCATATCAGGTGAAATATCCCTGACTGTACTTATAAATTTATCAATAGTCTGCAAAGTAAAACGAAGAATCAGATCTGCAAGCTCAAAGAGTCTGCTTCCGACTGTTGTATCAAATACAATATCTCCCATTTCATATCCAAGGAATTCCGCATTCACCGACTCTGCTTCAGACCGGAATTCATCTGTTCCATAAAAAATCACCCTGCAACCTCTTTTTGCTAATTCGCTGAGTATTGGCAGAGCAGGATTTACATGACCATGAGCAGGAGTACTGAAAAAAACAATCACAGCAGTATATTTCTTTTTCATTATTCTCACTTCCGAAAAAGTCTGACAGCTCAAGCTTATTTGTAATGATTATAATGCATTTACAAAATAATGTCAATATTAGTTATTTTTTTATGAAATACTTCTACATAAATAATAATTTATTACCCGACAGATTGACAAAACCATTTTTTTAATATATAATACGTTAGTAATAAATTTTTTGCGGGCGTGGTGAAATTGGCAGACACGCAAGATTTAGGTTCTTGTGCCGTAAGGTGTGCAGGTTCAAGTCCTGTCGCCCGCACTCACTGAAACAGGAAATACACATTTAGTTGTGTGTTTCCTGTTTCTTTTTTATTCCTGGTTTTATATACTGTTATCTGAGTCAGGAGCAATCCCGTAAAAATTTTAATTTTTTGAAATATTGTTCTTGATTTTTTTATTTTGTTGTGGTATGATTTGTATAACAAATCATACTTATTGCTGAGGTGAGAATAATGGAAACTCCAAAAGGTAAATATGCATGGACAGCAACTGTCGGCGAAAAAGGTCAGATAGTAATTCCAAAACAGGCAAGAGATATTTTCGGAATCAAACCTGGTGATACAATAATAATTTTAGGTGATGAGGAACATGGGATAGCAATTCCTCCCAAAAGTGCATTATCAGATATATTCGGAAAGATTTTTGATTGAAAGGGACGATGAAAACAAATGAAAAAAATAGCTTTTTTCTGCATTCCCGCGCACGGTCATACTAATCCTATGCTTCCTGTCGCTGCACAGCTTATCAAGAGAGGTAATTCTGTACGTTTTTATTCCTTTAATGAATTCAAAGAAAAGATTACTGCAACAGGTGCAGAATATGTTTCATGCGACAGATTTCTTCCTGAGATAACTGAAAAGGAAATGGAATCCCTGAAAAAAAGCTCTACAACGGAAATGTCAATTCAGGATATCCGCATTACTCTGAAAATGAACGATTTTCTTGAAAAGGAATTCAAAGAATTCCAGCCTGATGTTGTATATACAGATGCTGTATGTTTCTGGGGAAAACTGAATGCATGGAAGTTCAATATTCCGATGGTTGTTTCCACAAGTACTTTTGCATTCAATCAGCTGTCATCAAAATATATGAAAAACAGTCCCGGAGAGCTTGCAGAAATGATTTTAGGACTGCCAAAGGTTTCCAAGGAGCTTAAAACACTTGAGCCATACGGTTATCATGTAAAAAGCACACTCGCACTTGTTCAGAATAATAACAAAACCGATTCAATTGTTTATACATCAAGAAGATTCCAGCCATACGTTGAAAGCTTTTCAGATCACTATAAATTTGTAGGTCCGTCTGTATTTTCTGATAAATTGCCGGATAAGAATAATGACAGACCGCTTATCTATATCTCTCTTGGAACTGTAATAAGCGATAAGCCTGATTTTTACTCCAAATGCATTACTGCTTTTAAAGATATGAATGCAGACATTATCATTTCCTGCGGAAAATATATTGATATTGATTCACTCGGAGTTATCCCTGATAATATCAAGGTTTTTCCTCGTGTAGATCAGCTTGATATTCTGTCCAGAGCCAATGTTTTCTTAACACACTGCGGAATGAACAGTACTTCAGAAAGTCTTTACATGGCTACACCTATGGTTCTTTATCCTCAGACAAACGAGCAGCGTGCTGTTGCAAGAAAGACAAATGAGTTTGGTGCAGGAGAACTGCTCACTGATGATTCTGTTGAAGGCATAAGAAAAGCTGTTGAAAATATTCTCGCCAACAGCTCATATGCAAAGGCTGCAAAGAAATGTTCAGAAGATTTCAGATCTTGCTGCGGCACAACTGGTGCTGCAGAATTCATTGAAAATGCACCGTGCAGCTCAAACGGAATTGATCCGCTTGAAGAGCTCAGGAAAGCTGACGGAAGATTCACGTTATTTTACTGGATCATTGCAAGCGCACTGATTATTCTTACAGGTATTTTTATCGGATGGAATTACTCATGGATCACTGGTGTTGCAGCAGGTGTACTTTCCTACCCCATTTCTAGTGCAACACAGGGAATCAGATACAACAATCTGATCAAGAAACTGCCAAAGTACGAATAACATTTTTTTAACAATCATATGCAGTTTTTGTAAAATAATTCTGGGAGTTTTGAAGGAACTATAATCAACTCTGGTAAAATTTTTGGCAGTAGAAATCAGTACCGCGGGAGTGCAACAGTTCTTCTCTGTCAGAGCCCAGTGTTTACGGAGCGATAGCGTGTCGCGACACCGGCGGCACGCCGGTCATATGCAATATTATTCGACAATCTCTATATGCTTGTTTTATTTTTTGCAATGCCATTCGTTTCAAAGTATGCTGTAACATTGCTCGTCGGAAATTCCATTGTAGCAAGGCGAAAAAACCTGACTGCAATTCCCCGGCAAGGGGTGAATTCAAGAACTGCTTATTGAACTGTTTTTGAAAATGTCGGGAAAGTCTGACGGAAAATATACCGCTTTATTCTTTCTCACCACTTTTGCCGCCGGAACAGCGCCCGCAGAATGCGGACGCAGCCAAAAGAGAGGAACCACAAGAGGAAGGGCTTTCGCCCCTCCTCTTAAGGTTCCTCTCTTTTGAAATCTCTCCTCCTTAACTCCTCCCCGACCCCGCTGCGCTGCCCACCGCCTGCGGTGGGCGTGCTCGCTTACTTTATTCGCTTTCCCACGCTGCGCTGCCTTCGGCGTGCTCGCTTTTTTCTTTAGCAGCGTTTAGTTTCGTGTGAGCGTAGGCAACTTCGTTACGCTGAAAACCCGGTAAGTCAGCTCGCCTGAGAAAATAGAACTCAGAAGTCAGAGTTATAACGGCGATTAGTTTTGTTTGAGCGTGAGCTGCTTCGTTACGCTACATCTTACTCAGACATCAGTCAGTTTTATATGAGCGTGTTCATGTTTGTTATGCTTAATAACTGTGGAAGTTGGCTTGCCTGAAAAGATTTACTGCTATGGTAACTGAATCTGATATGATTGATTACGGTAATTCTTTT
>ONRO01000239.1 GCA_900320235.1 uncultured Eubacteriales bacterium | reverse complement strand
TCTGAAAATGAACGGCAGACCTGTTGTTATACGGACTTTTGATATCGGCGGAGATAAAGAGGTTCCATATCTTGAAATGAAGGAAGAGGAAAATCCCTTCCTCGGACGCAGGGCTATACGCTATTGTATGGCACATCCTGAGGTTATTGCAAGACAGCTGCGGGCAATAATTAAGGCTTCAGCATTCGGAAATATAAAAATACTTATTCCGATGATCTCAGATATTGCAGAGCTTCGCTTTGTAAAAAGTATGATCAATGAGATAAAAACAGAGCTTACTAAAAAGCATATTGCATTTGACATGAATATCAAAGTCGGTGTTATGATCGAAACTCCGTCTGCATGTCTTATTGCGGATATGCTTGCTAAGGAAGCTGATTTTTTCAGTATCGGAACAAATGATCTGATACAGTATACAATGGCTGCTGACAGAGGAAATTCTGATGTAGGATATCTGTATTCAGTGTTCAAACCCTCGGTCCTCAGAGCAATAAGGCATACGATAAAATGTGCATCTGATGAGGGAATAAATGTGGAAATGTGCGGAGAGGCTGCTGCAAATCCGCTTATGACTCCGCTGCTGATATCCTTCGGACTTGATGAATTCAGTGTGAGCACATCTGCTGTTCTGAAAATAAGAGGTGAGATCTCGCACTATACAAAGCAAAAGGCTGATGAGCTGACTCAGACTGTAATGCAGATGACAAGCTCGGTAGAAATAAAAGAATATCTTAAAGAACAGACACAAACACTGTAAGGTGATGAAAAAGCTCCGGTACCGATTTGAGGTGCCGGAGCTTTTTCAGGAAATCACTTGTTGAACTGTGGTTCCTTAAGATATTTTAGGAGAAAATGTTAGTGTGCTTTTAAGATAGTGAATAATAAATAATGATAAAACGGAATTTATCTTCTTTTTCCGTTCTTTTTGCGTGCAGGCTTTGCCGGAGCCTTTGCCGGAGCCTGAGCCGGAGCTTGCTCTGCCTCTTCCTTATCGCAGTTGCAGCCAGCGATAAGCTTGTAGACAAGAGCAGCAAGAACACCGCCTACGAGTGGAGCAATAATGAATACCCAGACATTTGTGAAAGCTTCACTGCCGGCAAAGATTGCAGGTCCGAAGCTTCTTGCAGGGTTGACAGATGTTCCTGTGAAGTAAATGCCGAAGATATGGATAAGTGTAAGTGTAAGACCGATAACGATACCTGCAACAGAACCGTATTCTTTCTTTGAAGTAACGCCCATGATTGCAAGAACGAAAACAAAGGTCAGAATAATTTCAATAAGAAGTGAAGCCCAGATATTGTTGTCGAAAAGCCCATTTGTTCCTAAACCTTTAGAAGTCGGGAACATAACCTTGAGTGCTGCGCCGCCGAGAATACCGCCGATGAATTGTGAAGCAATATAAGCGAAGAACTCGGAAACGGTCATTTTTCCGCTTATCAGTACACCGATTGAAACAGCCGGATTGATATGGCAGCCTGAAACATTACCGATGGAATAAGCCATTGCCACAATGACAAGACCAAAAGCAACTGCTGTCATGAAGTAAGCCGGATCGGGCTTGTTCGTGCAGCCCAGCGCAACAGCGGTGCCGCAGCCGAAAAGCACAAGTACGAATGTACCGATACATTCAGCAACACATTTTTTTAATAATGACATAGGAAGACCCCCTTAAAAAAGTATTATGCGCCATGGAAAATGCTCAGTATAAAATATCCTGCCGATACAGCTTACTTTCTGCAGCGGTTCCCCTGAGGATAGTTATTCCGGACTGTGTATTTTCCGGCACAAAGGATATTATGTAAATTATAACATAATCTTTTAACAAAATAAATAGTTTTTTGCTAAAAAACGGTAATTTGACAAAACTTTTCTCCGGCATTAAGAAGCTTTGTTCTTACGGTCAGGAGAATTCTTCCTTAATAATCAAAAAATAAGTTATATGTATTACGCGAGAAGTTTTCTTATAGCATCGAGAATCACATCATTTTCTGCCAGAGCGCCTTTTCCGACTGTACCGCAGGCAAGCATTGCTTCTCTCGGTTCGACAAAATTGAAGCCAAACTGTTTCAGAGTTGAAATATTTCTTTGTGTGATCGGGTTTTCGTACATAGCCGTGTTCATAGCCGGGGCAATAAGAACAGGTTTGTTCTGAAAGGCAAGCAGTACGGTGGTCAGCATATCATCTGCAATTCCTGCTGCAGCCTTGGCTATGAAATCAGCACTTGCCGGTGCAGCAACAAAAATATCAGCCTTCTGCGCAAGTGAAATATGTTCAACTTCTGATGGAACATAATTTTCAAACATATTATAAGTGTGTACCTTTGTTTTTGTCAGTGTCTGAAAGGTCATCGGCGTAATGAATTCCATGCCGGCTTTTGTCATTATCACATGGACGACATTGCCCTCCTTTGTAAGTGTATTCGCAAGATCGGCAGCCTTATATGCTGAAATACTGCCTGTAACTCCGAGAATAATGTTTTTCATTATAAATTACCTCCTGACAGAATTGCCGCAATACCCTCGGCAATAGCTTGTTTTCCTGAAAAATGCATTTCATTTTTGTTTTTGTCTACAAGATAGCCCTGATGATCTCCTGCTTCAACCGTTTTGTAATCGTTTGCAAGCACATAATCGCAGCCGCTTTTTATAAGCAGCCTGTGCGCTGTGCCGATAAGTTCATCATGCGGCACACCGTCAAGAAGCTTGAAGCCGACGATCTTTGATTCCGGCAAAAGCTCACGAAAAAGCGGAAGGATCTTCGGTGTTTTTTCAAGCAGTATCACCGGATCACCGACTGATGACGGAAGCTTGTTGTATTCGCTTAGAAGATTCCTGCTGTCGAAATAATTACCGATTGACTCAGTGCTGTCAAAGCCTTCTGACAAGGCAAGGATTTCAGATGAGATCACGGAGCGCACACGGAAATCACTGACAGCCATGCAGTGAATGACAGCATCAGGCCGGCGCTCTTCACAAACGCTGCGCACAGCACGGAGAAGGTCATCTGTCGAACACACCGGAACCGGAACAAGCTTTCCGCAATCCGGCAGAATTGCGTTTTTCCCGTGTATATAATAGATATTCTCTGTACTGTCTGCTGCGGAAAAAGCCTTTGCAATCAGACTGCCGAGTGTTCCAGTGCTTGTATTTGTAATACTGCGAATGCGGTCGATAGGTTCGCTTGTTCCGCCTGATGTTATCAGAATGTTTTTAAGCATTATTGTTACCTCCGAATAAGTTTTTGATTTTTTCTTTATTCAGCTGTTCACCGATCACGATCACTATTTCCTGACCGGAAGCAGCTTCCTTGATTTCAGTTGTATTCTGAGCTGCATTCAGCTCGTACCATTTGTTATCTTCGGGAATGAAGCCCTTGACCCTGAATACAGAGCCGAAGTCCCTGTTGGTGAAAAGAATATCAGTTTTCTGCAATATTTCATTTGTAGAAAGTCCGGTGTTCATAAAATAAAGAGAATCAAAGCCGGCTGTATCACGGTATTTTTTTACAAAATCTGATTTTCTCCATCCGCAGTTCATTATTTTCTCCATATCTGCATTATCAATAATGATATCCGGCGGAATGTACAGCCTGCTGTCGATATTACTGTCAGCGCCTGTTTTTTCAAGTGCAAGCTTAATGCGTGAAACGGTGTTCTCAGACTTTGCAGAAGGATAAAGCTGAGCCTTGCTGAGGATGATCCTGCCTGCATTTGCACACTGAGAAGCAAGAAGATATTCTGAAAGCGGAGAAAGCTGCTGCGGCAGTCCTGCATCTGCGATAGTGATAACGCTGCCTGCTTCATACATACGTTCAAGAGGTTCTTCGCGAAGGCTGTCGAAAAACTCGTCTGTATCAAAAAGACCTGACGGTTCAATTATAACCCTGTCGCAGCCGTACATTGCAAGCGCAATAAGCTTGGTTTTGAATCGCCGCATATGGCAGTCCCTGTCGCAGGCGCCGGCAACTGATTCAATTATACAGCCCTTTTTTTCAAGCTCCTGCATGAGCATTACGTCAACATTGACTGCACCGTGGTCATTTATGAGTATTCCGGGACTGATATCCCTTGAAAGAAGAAAATTTGCATATTGTTTGAGAAAAGTAGTCTTTCCCGAGCCGAGAAAGCCTGTTATCAGATCTGCCTTTATCATTAATGTCATCCTTTATTATTGTGTTATTACCATATCCGGTGAGAAACTCAGTAAAAGTATAATTTATGTGCTTGTTCTATTATAACATATCCGGAGAAATAATAACAGAAAAATCCGCACCTCCGGCGTGCCGGCAGCGGCAGCGGCAGCGTGACGCTGCACCCTTGATTCACGGCTTAGTCAGCCTGAAAAAATTTTACTCCGGCACCGCCCGGCTTTTTTTGAGCCTGAACTGCTGATATTCTTTCTGCCTAAAAACTCCCAGAATTATTTTACACAAACAGCGTAACGAAGCCGC
>ONRO01000164.1 GCA_900320235.1 uncultured Eubacteriales bacterium | reverse complement strand
TATGCAGGCTTTAATTGACCATTCAGCATAGCATCCTCTTTCAACCGCATAAAGGTTGCATCTTCATCTGTCTTGGAATAACTATTATGCAAAGAATTGCTAATAGAAATTTCTTTGTTTTTGAGAATAATATTCTTACATTTAAAGCAGCAAAAGATAATAAAAGTAAGCTGCATAAGGATTATAATCTGTGCTATTTTATAAATTCAGATTTAAGGGAAGAAAAAATAAATGATATTAAACTTTTAGGCGATGATCATTATTCGAATATGGATGTTTTTGGAAAAAATAAAGATAAATTCTATGTTATTGACGAAATATTTCAAAACGATGAATATAAAAAGGCTATGGTAGTATCAGATTTTAATGGTAATGTAGAAATTATAGAATTAAAATAACACTTTTTTCACCAGAATTTTATATTGAACAAAGCAGAGAAGAATTGCGAGAAGTGGTTCTCCTCTGTTTTTATCTAAGTGTAAAATTATAGTTGGCAAAGCAGTTTTAAGATTCGGAACCGGAGGCAAAAGCACTTTAATGATTTAAAGTCTTGACAAACTAAAGTGTACGTGTTATTATTGATTTGTTGATAATAACAGTGAAAGGAGAAACCGTTATGCTCAGGAACAATTATGCACGATTTAGCGGATATTTTTATTTTGGTTCATGTGAATTTTTTGCATGGGCTGATTTGTCGTGCTTTCCCGAAAAACGGTTGTCTGCCGTAAGCTGATTTTATATTATCGCTTTTTTTGACGGGATCTGCACAGGTCCCGTTATTTTTTTGCTGCAAAAGCATCATAATAATATAAAAAAACAGGAGGAAATCAATTATGATTATTGTACTGAAGGACGGAATCAAGAAAGAACAGCTCATACTTTTTAAAGCTTCGCTTGAGGAACGGTATGACGTAACTGTAAATACATGGCATGGAGTCGGCTCAACCGTACTCGGTCTTATAGGCGACACAACAACTGTTGATGAGGACTGGGTAAATGCACAGGAAATCGTTGAAAATGTAAAGCGTGTGCAGGAGCCGTATAAAAAAGCCAACCGTAAATTTCATCCGGATGATACTGTTATCGAGCTTCCGACCGGTCAGAAAATCGGTGACGGCAGCCTATGCATCATGGCGGGACCATGCTCTGTTGAATCTGAAGAACAGATCAATTATGTAGCTTCAAGGGTAAAGAACGCCGGCGCTGCATTCCTTCGCGGAGGTGCATTCAAGCCGAGAACTTCGCCGTATTCATTCCAGGGTCTTAAATCTGAAGGACTTGATCTTCTCAAGGGCGCAAGAAAGGCAACAGGTCTTCCGATAGTTACTGAAATAATGAGCAGCTCCCATATCGATATGTTCGAGGGAGTTGATATTATCCAGGTTGGTGCAAGAAATATGCAGAATTTTGAGCTTCTGAAGCAGCTCGGAAAGATTAATAAGCCTATACTTCTCAAAAGAGGTCTTGCAAATACAATTGAAGAATGGATAATGAGTGCGGAATATATTATGGCAGGCGGAAACGATAAGGTTATTCTTTGTGAAAGAGGTATCCGTACCTATGAGACCGCCACAAGGAATACGCTTGATCTTTCTGCTGTACCGATCATCAAAAAGCTTTCTCACCTTCCCGTTATTGTTGATCCGAGCCATGCGACAGGAAAATCATGGCTTGTTGAGCAGATGTCACTTGCTGCAGTTGCCGCAGGTGCAGACGGTCTTATGATAGAAGTGCACAACGATCCCAAACATGCTCTGTCTGACGGCGCACAGTCTTTGACACCCGATCAGTTTGATGTTGTTGCTGAAAAAGTATTTGCTCTCAAGGAAGCTTATGACAGGATAATGAAAAATGACAATTGAGGAAAAAATTTTTTCAAGAAAAAGGCCTGAGCTGCTCCGTCTTGAAGAATATGGATTTGAAAAAAGCAGTGACGGTTTTGTTTATACGGAAAAATTCATGAATGGCTCTTTTTCAGCCCGTGTACTTGTCGGAAACGACGGCAGGGTTTCCGGTAAGGTTTTTGACCTGGAAGCTGATGATGAATACCGGGCCTTTCGTGATGAAAACAGACTTGGGGAATTCGTCGGCAGTGTCCGGTGTGCCTTTGATGATATTCTTCAGCGGATCGCAGAGAGCTGTTTTACCGATCAGCCTTTTGATTCAGATCAGGCGAACAGGATAGCCGGGCTTATTTATAAACAATATGATGAAAAACCGGATTTTCCCTTTTCAACAGCACCTACATACGGTGTTGTAAGAAACCCTGATAACAGAAAATGGTATCTGCTTATAATGAATATCACAAAGGATAAACTGACGGGCAGAAAAACAGATAAGAAAATAATGGTCGATGTTGCCAATATAAAAGTTTCACCGGAAGATATTGATCTGCTTAAAAAAGAAGACGGGATATACAATTGCTATCATATGAGCAAGGGTAACTGGATCTCGGTGATACTTGACGGAACAGTCACTGACGAAAGACTTATGAAGCTTATCGGCATAAGCCGCGGATTTACCCTCAGAAAAAAACATGTCAGGGCTACAAAAAATGAGAACAGCGATATTCCAAAGAAATGGATAGTTCCATCAAATCCGAAATATTACGATATCGGGCCTGATATGTATGTAGGAAATGAAATGATTTGGAAACAGGGCAGGGGGATCAGAGCCGGGGATATTGTCTATCTGTATTCAGGGTCGCCTGTGTCTGCAATAAGATGCAGGGCTGTTGTAACAGCTGTTAATATTCCGTTCAATTACAGCGGAAAAGAACTTGTTATAAACTCTGTAATGAAAATGAAAATCGAAAGAGTGTTTGAGCCTGATGTCTGTACATTTGCATTGATGAGAAAATACGGTGTACTTGCCGTCAGATGTCCGAGATTCATGCCCGAAGAACTTGAGAAAAAATTACTGAACCGATAATTTGCACACCTGTTCCGGCTCAGCAAGACCGTTATTTCTGACAGCCGGAAAAGTAATATTATAAGGAGATGTAAAACCGGATTTCCTGTAAAGCAACTGCCGCAGCGGACGATCATTTCGTTCACTGCGGCAGTTTAATGTATCAGAAAACAAATCAGCATAATGCTTGAAGTGCAGAAAAAATACCGCACCCGGCAAAAACCGTATGCGGTATCATATGCAGCTGTTT
>ONRO01000261.1 GCA_900320235.1 uncultured Eubacteriales bacterium | reverse complement strand
GTCTATGTAAGTAGATTCCTGAATACCGGTTTTGGTATCAATTTTGTTTTTATCGCTGTTTATCAAGCGTGAAACAAAAACTGACAATACCGTAAGCACAATAACTGAGGTAATTATTATTAACACAATAAGCATAATTTTTTTAAGTTTCCTTTTAATAATTTCATTATTTCTTTTTATACTGCAAATTAATTAAAAATGTCTGTTTTTAATTCCGATTTGTCGCACTAACAACAATTAAATTATAGCACACTCCCAAAAAATCTACAACTTGAAAGAAGGTTATCTATGGAACTATTATGTTTTTTCGCAGGCTTGTTTTTAGGTATATTTGCAGGATTATTCTGCATTAGCCTGATGAAAACTGCCTCGGAAAGTGACATCTCAATGCAGAAGCAAGCCGAAAAGCATTTGAATAATCATCAGGAACAGAGTTGAGCCTATGTACATCATGCTCAAGGAGCTTGAAACTCCGTTAAAGATCAATAAATTTATATACGCCCTCGACCTGTTTATCCTTATAGGATTTGCAGGCTGGGCGTACTACTTCAGGGGATGGTTTTTTCAAAGCTGCAAATGGTTTTCTTTGTATTCAAATTCCTTGTGGGCTGCTTTCTGACAGCTCCGTCATTTGCCAATCCACAGAAAAGGAACTTCCAGTCGCTTTTTCTGCGTTTGTCCTATTACCCGTGTGATTAGATACGAATGCCGGGGGCGGGGTATCTCCCATTTCTCAAGCATTCACATGAAAAGCTTTCATACCTGCATACTGAGCTGCACTGCCAAGTTCTTCTTCAATGCGAAGGAGCTGATTGTATTTTGCTACTCTTTCGGAACGGCTTGGAGCACCTGTTTTTATCTGACTTGTATTGAGTGCAACCGCCAGATCAGCAATGGTTGTATCTTCCGTTTCGCCTGAACGGTGAGAGGTGACGGCAGTATAACCAGCCCTATGAGCCATTTTGATTGCTTCAAGTGTTTCAGAAACCGTACCGATCTGATTAAGCTTGATAAGAATTGAATTGCCGCAGCCGTTTTCTATACCCTTGGAAAGTCTTTCGGTGTTTGTCACAAACAGGTCATCACCTACAAGCTGAACTTTTTTACCCAGACGCTGGGTAAGACGCTTCCATCCATCCCAATCCTCTTCGTCCAAAGCGTCTTCAATAGATATGATCGGATATTTATCAACCAACGATTCCCAATGGTCGATCAGCTCGTCAGTGGTAAAATCTCTGCCTGATTTTGGCTGATGATAATATCCCTTTCCTTTTTCGCTTTTCCACTCGGAAGAAGCTGCATCCATAGCAATCATAAAGTCTTTTCCAGGCTCATAGCCTGCCGCTTTTATGGCTTCAAGTATTGTCTCGATAGTTTCTTCATCCGAACTGAGGTCAGGTGCAAAACCGCCTTCATCTCCAACGGAAGTAGACAGTCCTTTGCTCTTGAGTATTTTTGCAAGTGCATGGAATACCTCTGTACACCAACGAAGTGCTTCGCTGAAAGCCGGAGCACCCACAGGCATAATCATGAATTCCTGTGTATCAACTGTATTGGCAGCATGAGCACCGCCATTGAGAATATTCATCATCGGTACAGGAAGAACTGTTCCCTGAACACCGCCAAGAAATCTGAATAGTGACAGATTTAATGACTCAGCTGCAGCTCTCGCACAAGCAATAGATACTGCGAGAATTGCATTTGCACCGAGCTTGCTTTTATCCTTTGTCCCGTCGATATCCAGCATTATCTTATCAACTGCATAGATATCAGAAGCATCTGTACCTGCTAATGCGGGAGCAATCTGCCTGTTGACATTATCAACTGCTTTCATTACACCTTTACCGCCATAACGTTCTATATCACCGTCACGAAGCTCCAATGCTTCAAATTCACCTGTTGATGCACCGCTGGGAGATGCACCTCGTGCAACTGTACCGTCACGAAGCGTTACTTCTGCCTCGACTGTCGGATTACCTCTTGAATCAATAATCTGTCTTGCGTAAACTCTTGTGATTTCTGTTGATTTCATCTTGTTGACCTCCTTAAATTAATGTCATCAGCAAAGCTATCTTGAATCTGCCGTCTGCCTTGACCCAATGCTTACCGCCTGCGGCAAATTTGAAATTCTCACCGGCTCTGATACGGTGCTCCTGTCCTTCATAACCGATAACGGCACTTCCGTCCAGCGCAAAAATCAGTGCTTCACCGGGGGCTGCGTGTTCGGTAAGACCTGTG
>ONRO01000237.1 GCA_900320235.1 uncultured Eubacteriales bacterium | reverse complement strand
GGCTCAGAAAATTGAATATTTTTCGATAATTTTTAACGCAAAATTTTATCATATGGCATTTTGCCAACTCCTACTTGACACATACGTCACGCTGCCGCTGGTTGACTTTTTGGTGGAAAGAGTGGTATAATTTTATAAAAGTGATGCTATGCGGCAAGGTGATCTGCCGCAAATAAATCAGGACGGATGGTAGTGAAATGACTGAGGTTTTCTGATGTGCTTCAGGATCAGGCAGACAGCCTGAAGTTGAAACAAATAACCGTTTAAATCTGATAAAATGTGAATTATTTTAAATTTCACATAAATAAATGGTTTCCTGATTTTTACGGCTGACTGAAAATCATAAGAAAAGGAGGCGTTATCTTTTGACATTTCAATTAGGTGATGTGCTGAATATCAGCGGCACAGAGTATAAGATCATCGGTAAGATAACATACTGCAATTCTGTTGACGGCGCAATGTGGGATGAATACCGGATGCTTTCTGTAAGTGGCAGAAAGGAAGCATGGCTCAGTATTGATGATGTTTATCATGAATATTCGATTTCCTTTGTTGTACGCAGTATTAATCCGGTGGGTTACCATCAGGTGGATACAGGAGTAGAAAAGGTTATCTCTGCATCCGGTGATGTTGATGTTGATCCCGGAGAGTCCGCTTATTTTACTGAATATGAGGATGCTTCTGAGAACAACATTATTTCTGAGGAAAAGTGGTCTGACGGTGCCGAATACAGTCAGGGCTATTACATTGAGCCCGGACAGATAGTTTATGAACGCAGTGAACAGTACAAAAGCTCAAAAAACCTCAGCTCCGGCTGTGCGGGAATTGTTGTTTTTCTGGTTGTGATAGGTATTATTCTTGTTATTGCTCTGCCGACAATTATCCCGTGGATAGGGAATACGTTTTTCACCAAGTCAATCACATCATATCTTGAGGAAGACAACAAATATACATATTCCACATCCATTACCGGAAAGGAACAGCAGAAAGCTGATGTATACAAGGTTCAGGCAGGTCTGACGGTCGATGATGTCACAAAGGATATTCTCAACGGAATCAAGGGAAATACAGAATCGGTTCAGGAGGATACGGAAAATAACGGTGACAGCGTTGCCATTCTCACTGACAATGAGTACTGTCTTGTTTATATTGAGGATCAGACTGAAAATGTGCTTGTCCAGATATCAGACAGAAAATATGCCTATACAAGCGATAATGATGTATATCACGGAACATTACATTCAAAACGATATTACCGCAGGTTCTATTATTCAAGAGGGTACAGCTCGGATTCAGGCAGATACAGCGATTATTCTTCGCCGTACAGCAGCTATTCTGACAGTACGATCAGTTACAGTTCAACAAATACATATAACAGCTATTCAAAAAGCATACGTCAGTCAAGCATATTCTCAAGAAGCACTTCGGGCGGCGGTCTGAGCAGCGGAAAGTGATTTATGCGTTTTTTCAGGAATCTGATGATTATAAAAATATGATGCACTGCTTTATTGCTGAAAGCTCAGCTGCACAGGGGACGGATCTTTTTTACTGATACATTCTGTGCTTGAAAGCTGATTATGATCAGCTTAAATTTAATATAAAGGAGAATTATTATGGTATTATGGTCAAATCTGCTCTGGGATCTTTTGGATGTTACTATTTATTCCTGTCTTGGCATAATTCTTATGCTTCTTGGTAATTTTCTTATTGATCTCATTATCCCATGCTCATTTCCGGAGGAAATAAAAAAGGGTAATAAATCTATCGGCTTTGTATCAGCCGGTATCAATATCGGTGTAGGACTTTTGCTCAGGGCTGCAATTTCTTCTCCGTCTTCAACATCTGCGATTCAGGAATCATTTTACAGCGGCCTTATAAGCAGTCTGATATATTTTGCTGTCGGAATTATTTTCTTTATGCTCGGTTACATTGTGATCAGAATACTTAACAGGCAGTACAATATCAATGATGAGGTCGGAAACGGCAACACGGCTGCCGGTATTATGGTTGCTGGTATCTTTATCGGTCTTGCTGTCGTTATCAGCGGAGTGATCGTATAATGAAGGCACCCGCAAAAGAATACAGACTTCTGATGCTGACAACACTGCTGATATCAGGCTGTTCAATGGTCTATGAGCTTATCATCAGTGCTGTCAGCTCATACCTTACAGGAAATTCTACGCTTCAGTATTCAATAACCATAGGACTTTATATGTCGGCTCTCGGAATAGGCTCGTTCCTTTCAAAATTTGTCAGGAAGAATCTATGGGGCTGGTTTGCAAGGGTTGAAATACTGATCGGTATAATCGGCGGAAGCTGTTCACTGATACTTTTTCTGGCGTACCTTCATCTGAGTGCATATGTTGTTGTGATGTATGCAGAGATACTTGCGATCGGAACTCTTGCCGGACTGGAAATACCGCTTCTGACAAGAATTATTGAAAACGACAGAAAGGAGCTCAGAGTTACTCTTTCGTCGATATTCTCATTCGACTATATAGGCGGTCTTATCGGATCAATTGCCTTTCCGATGATACTTCTGCCGCATCTCGGATATTTTGCGACATGCTTTCTTTCCGGTCTTCTCAATCTCACAGCGGCAGCCCTTATTATTTTCAAATACAGCAAAAAGCTTTCAAGACCTCATTTTTACAAGCTCCTTGTGAGTGCACTTGTAATTCTGATGGCGTTCGGTATGGTATTTTCTGAAAATATCGGAAATCTGATCGAAGGCGGCCTTTATCGTGACAGGGTCATTCTTTCTGAGCAGACTGAATATCAGAAAATCGTTGTTACAAAGCATAAAGATGATCTCAGGCTTTATATTGACGGAAACTGTCAGTTTTCAACGATAGATGAATACCGCTATCATGAAGCCCTTGTTCATCTGCCGATGTGTTATGCGGAAAAGCGTGAAAAGGTGCTTGTTCTCGGCGGGGGAGATGGTATGGCAGCAAGAGAGATCCTGAAATATCCCGAAGCTCATGTAACTCTTATTGATCTCGACAAGGCAATGACTGACCTTTGCAGCACAGATCCTCAGATAACTGCTATCAACGGCGGTTCTCTTACAGATAAGCGTGTAAGTATCAGGAATATGGACGCATATCAGTTCATTGAGCAGAGCGATGAGCAGTTCGATGTAATTATCATTGACCTCCCCGATCCGAACAATGAGGCACTGAACAAGCTTTATACAAATGTATTCTATCGTATGTGTGCATCCCATCTTACAAAGGGCGGCGTTATGAATGTTCAGTCAACAAGTCCGTATTTTGCAAGAAAAGCTTACTGGTGTATCAACAAGACCATGGAGAGTGAAGGACTTCAGGTAAATTCATTCCATCTTCAGGTGCCTGCCTTCGGGGACTGGGGTTTTCACATGGCTGCGCCGCAGAAGCTGAGAAAGATTCATCCGCTTCCGTCAGATACAAAGTTTATCTCTGAGGATAATCTGTCCGCACTGTTTATCTTCGGCAAGGACGAGGATCAGACAGATACGGAGATAAATAAGCTTACAAAGCCGATTCTTATTGAATATTACAACGAAGCAGTCAGGGAATGGGAATAATTCCTTTGACAGATACATTGAATTGAAGTCGTACTAAAATATATAAATAAGAAAAACGCTGCCGCAGTTATCATTCTTTGCGGCAGCGTTTTTTTCTTATTCCGATCGTTAAGCTGATTATTAATTATACATGCAGACTGTGCCGGAATAAAAAACAGCCTGAAGCAGAACCACTCTGTCACTCCGCTATACTGCGT
>ONRO01000235.1 GCA_900320235.1 uncultured Eubacteriales bacterium | reverse complement strand
GAGGCAAATTATGGCAAGTGTATCATTAAGAAATGTGTACAAGATCTATGACGGCAACGTTGTAGCAGTAAGTGATTTTAACCTTGAAATCGAAGATAAAGAGTTTATTATCTTCGTTGGTCCTTCAGGATGCGGTAAGTCTACGACTCTTCGTATGATCGCAGGTCTTGAGGATATTTCCAAGGGTGAGCTTTATATCGGCGATGTTCTCGCAAATGATATCTCACCTAAAGACAGAGATATCGCAATGGTGTTCCAGAACTACGCTCTTTATCCGCATATGACAGTTTTCGATAATATGGCGTTTGGTCTTAAGCTCAGAAAGACTCCCCCCGAGGAGATCAGAAGAAGAGTTGAAGAGGCTGCAAGATCTCTTGACATTGCTCATCTTCTTGAGCGTAAACCGAAGGCTCTCTCCGGTGGTCAGCGTCAGCGTGTTGCTCTTGGTCGTGCTATCGTTCGTGATCCTAAGGTATTCCTTCTCGACGAGCCGCTTTCAAACCTTGATGCAAAGCTCAGAACTGCCATGAGAACTGAGATCTCAAAGCTTCATAAGAGACTTGGTACAACCTTCATCTACGTTACACATGACCAGACAGAGGCTATGACAATGGCTGACCGTATCGTTGTTATGAAGGACGGCTTTATCCAGCAGGTTGATACTCCTCAGAACCTTTATGAGAGACCTTGTAACCAGTTCGTTGCTGGATTCATGGGTACTCCTCAGATGAACTTTATTGATGCTACTATTATCCGTGACGGCGACGATTACGGTATCCGTTTCGGTAAATATGACATTCCGCTTCCGGAGTCAAAGAACAAGAAGAACATTCTTTCTCACTTTGTAGGAAAGGAAGTTGTTCTCGGTATCCGTCCTGAGGATCTCCACGATGAGCCTGAATTCCTCGAGAGATCAGAAGAAAGTATTATTGAAGCTTCTGTTGATATCACAGAGCTTATGGGTAATGAAATCTACATCTACCTCAACATTGAAGGTACATCATGTGTTGCTCGTGTTGACCCGTCATCAATGGCTGAGGCTGGTGAAGAAATCGAAATTGCTCTCGACGTTGAGAAGATCCATATCTTCGATAAAGAAACTGAGAGAACAATTACTAACTGATTACAATCATTTTGCATAAAATTTACCTCACATACCGTCCGCAGAAATGCGGGCGGTATCTCCTTTCCGGGGAGTTTGCACTCGTTCAGTACCCTCATTTTTGGAGATTTCGCACTCTGCGGAGTGCGACCGGGGACTCTGTCCCCTGGACCCCTGCCACCCTTTGAAAAGGGTGGACCTAAACTTTATACCCCTTCCTTTTCTCATATAAATTTACCCCGGCAATATGTAAATTATTTTGCCGGGGTAAAAAGATATTATTTTCAGGTGCAGGGAGATTTCTGTCCGGGCGAGAAGCCCGGGAACGGTTTGCCGGATCCCCTGGACCCCTGCCACCCTTTGAAAAGGGTGCACCTAAACTTTATACCCCTTCCTTTTCTCATACAAATTTACCCCGGCAGAATGTAAATTATTCTGCCGGGATAAAAAAATAATTATTTTCGGGTGCAGGGAGGTTTCTCCCTGCCGGGGTCCGGGCGAGAAGCCCGGGCGGGGTTTGGGGCGGCAGCCCCAACTGAACTATTATTTCTTTGCTCTTGCTGCAATGATAGATGCCATCTCTCCGACATTCTTCATGCCTGAGATCTCGCCCATCTTGAATTTCATTCTGAATTCACGCTCAACTGCTGAGATAAGTGTGATATGCTCAAGACTATCCCAATCTTCGATATCATCTGCTGTTGTCTTAGGTGTAACTGAGATACTGTCATCATCAAATACATCTCTGAATACCTTATTGAGTCTGCTGTAAATTTCCTTGCTGTCCATAGTTATTCTCCTTTCAGAATTCCGTTTTGTTTATCGTTTATGAATTATATGAATTATCCTTTACATCGATCACATGACATTTCTGTTCGTAACTGTCAACACTGAGAGTCCATACTGAATTGCCTTCTTCATCTTCGCTTATCTTTTCAAAGCCAAATCGTCCATAAAGATCTTTTACCATCTTATTCTTTGCTGTCGGATAATAATATCCCTTAATGGTTTTGATTCCCTGCTCACGGGAACGTTCGATTAGCCTGTCGAGCATTGCAAATTCCATATCTCTCTTGAGAACACGACAGCTCATTATCCACAGGTCCATATCAAGTACTTCGCCGTTTTTATGTCCGATAACAACAGATACTACACCGTTATCACCGAATTTATCAATAAGCTTTCCGTAAAGACGGATATATTCGCTGCTTTCAAATACCTCCTCCATTTCAGTAGGAGTGTATCTCTTTGTTGTAACGTTGAACTGATTGCTTTTGTTTGTCAGCTGGGTTATTCTCTGAAGATATACAGGAATAAAATCATCAATTACAGCTGTCATTTCAAGACTTCTCAGATATTCGTTATAATCTCCGAAAGAAGCCTGCTGTGCTGCTCTCTGTGCATTTGCCTTATACATTTCATTGCGCTTGAGATCATCTGCACTGAAATTTGTCACTTCAAAATAACCGTTTCTGTCAAGCGTCATAATATAATTTTCAACGCCGTCCATCTCAGGTACAGCACATCCGCTGACCTGCTGACGAACAATCTCACGTTCCGCCGGGTTATCATCTGCAAATACGATTGCATCAGCGCCGATATTAAGCTCGTTTGCTGTTTCAATGATATTTCTGTCCTTATTCTCCCAGTTTGCCTTTATTATTATGAAATCATCTGGTTTCAGCGCTCCCTCAGGATGCTCAAGACCTGCAATTGCATTTTCATGGTCATTCTTCGAGCATACTGTCAGGATTATGCCGAGAGATTTCAATGATTTTACATAGCTTTGGAATTCATAATACGACTGTGAAACACCTGTTTCCTGACCGATCTGTATTCCGTCAACTCCGTCATCACCAACTACCCCGCCCCAGAGTGTATTATCAAGGTCAAGGGCAAGAGCCTTTTTATTCTTTCCGAATACAGATTTGATTATATGTGATAGATTGAAGGCGAATTCTGGAATTGCCTCAAAGCACATTGCATATTTATACATATTCCAGTATGAAGGATCACTCCACTCCTTCAGGCCATATGAAGCCGAAATGAAATTTATATCATTTATATAGAAGCCTTCTGTCCTGTCTGCATATTCATAGAATTTTGCATTCAGTCGGGTAACATAATTGGAACGTCCTCTGTAATCACTGCAATCCTTGTTACCCATAAGACGATAGAAGGGCATCTCAAAGTTATTCTGTATGATCGGGCAGTGATAGGTTTCACTTATCTTCTGCCACATCTGTTCAAACTTTGAATACTCTGCGTCAAGAAGCTTTTCAACATCCTCTCTGCTGTCGGCAGTAGTAGGATAATTTGTAATATTTCTGTTTGTTGTATGTATAAACACAATATCAGGTGCAAAGCTGAGAAGCTCTTCGCCCGGGAACATTGCATCCTGCCAGTACTGAGCATATTCTGACTGATAGAACTCTGCCTCTATTCCCTGATCCAGGAGAAAAAGCTCAAGATTATCGACAATTGCATTTGTTGTTGAACCGCCGAAAACTGCTATTTTCTTTTTAAGCCTGATGCTGCCATCAGCAAGAAGGGCTCTTTTAATTGATTTTTTCTTTTTGATTATGTATTCACTGTCAAAAGGATACTGTAATTCTTTCAAAGCATTTCCTCCTGTTTTTCTGAAATATTATTACTGAGTTCTGAGTACTTCAAGGTTATCAGCATTTCCGCCGACTGCTGAGAACGATACCATTGCAAAGAGCAGGTCTGTCACTCCCTCATCCTTGATATACTGAACAAGGTTATTATTGAAATATCTCATATCAACTACATAAATCTCCTCGAAGGAACCGAACAGATATCCCGGAAGAGCATTACCGTAGCTGTCCTTGACAATCATAAGCTTTCTGCCGTTCTTTACATCAGTTTTTACCTTTACTACCTGTTCATCTCCGCCCATGAAGGTCAGATATGCATTATATTCAGGTGAACCGACCTGACAGAAGAAATTGCCTGTACCTGTATCATTGCAGGATGTGTCATAATAATATGTTGTGCATTTTTCGTAATTTGAAGGAATATAATAGCTGAATGTTTCTGTATCGGCTGTAAGGTTTGCATCCTCTGCCCATGCTGCAAGTGTACCGCTGAAATTCTCGATATCCACTTTTTTATATGTACTGATATCCTTGAAATCAACACCTGCTGTCTTTGCAAAGGTCTGAGCTGCATAATATGCACCAAGCGGTGTCCAGTGATGGTCAGTTCTCAGATATATTTCTTCATTGGAATGATTTTCAAGAACCGGGATCACATCTACAAAGCCTATTGCACTGTCCAGTCTTGAAGCAATACTTTCAACAGTTTCCTTCTGACTTACATTATACTGACTGTAAGCATCAGGCAGATAGTATTCACTGGCAGTTGAAGGTGTCATCGAATAGATCTTAACACTGTCGCCAAGATCGCTGTGGAAGCTGTTCAGAGCATCAACATATGCATTGCCGCTTCCGCCGCCGAAGAGTTCAAGACCTCTGTAATGTCCGTCATGCTTTACAACGATAAGACCGTTTGAAGCTTCCTTATATTCGTCCTTTTCAGTATTGACTTTATTGCCTGCTTCCTGTGTCTTGCTTGTTTCATCCTTTTTGTTGTCATTTGCTTTTGCATCAGTGTTTTTATCAGTATTTTTATCTGTTTTGTTTTTAGCGTTATTATCAGTATTCTTATCTGAATTATCAGTTTTATTGTCTTTCTGATCCTTGTCATTTACAACTGCAACCGGCTTGCCGACAATCTTTACTTCCTGCTCTGTATGAATACCGAACAGTGATTTAAAGCCATAGCCCATATTCTTGAAATTATCACGATCCGGAACAGTATCATCATAGTATTCTGTTATCTTTGATGTAAATGTTCCGGAAAAATAATCCTGGAATGAAAATGATGGAAATTTGGCGAGATTTCTTTTTTCTATATTTGATTTATCTGATCTCGGCACAATCAGAAGAAAAATTGCAGTAAGGAAAAATACAGGGATCATTATCATCAGTGAAATTACAGAAAAGCCATGCTCGACATTTCTTTTTTTCATATAATTAAATCCCTTTTTGCGCGGCGGCTGTTTTCTCTTATTCTCCATTTAATATGCTCCCTTAAAACATAAATTAGAATCATCACGGATGATATAAGCCCGTACAGAATCATACGAGCTTACATTCCCGAACATATTTATTAAGCTGCATTTCAGATTAACTCAGAATCTGAAATACAAGAAAGGATTATTGGTATTATCAACCATCAGAATGCT
>ONRO01000234.1 GCA_900320235.1 uncultured Eubacteriales bacterium | reverse complement strand
TAACCAACGAAAAGTATTCGGAAGCTTCAAGGCTTTGCAATACAGGTATAGAGGAACTTGCGTCTGCATATGTACCCATACACACAAGAAATTTATATCTGAATGCGATAATAAATGTCGAGCTTGAAAAGGCTGCTAAAAACGATATAGATATCAAGATTGAAATAACAGATGAAATGACCGAATACAGTGAATCAACCGATATTATTTCCATAATTGGCAATATGTGCGATAATGCCATAGAGTATCTTATAAACGCTGATATAGAACATAAAAAAATGGAACTTAGCATATCCCGAGAAGCAAATTATTATAATATTATTTGCGGAAATAAAATAGCTGGTTCTGTACTTGAGAAAAATCCTGATATGAAAACAACAAAAAATCATGAAGAAAATCACGGTAAAGGGATAGAGATAATAAGAGAAAAAACCGAAAAACATAACGGTTACATGGATATTTATGAAAAGAACGGATTTTTTATTGTGTCAGCATTTTTGTCAATTCAAAGTTTACCAGAAAACTAACGTTTTTTCCCAGTTTTATCAAATTTTAATAAAAATCTGCTATGATACAGACAGGTGATGAGAATGCTTCACAGACTGTCTGAATACATAGCAGATTATTTTTTTGATAGATCATCATCTTCGTATCCATGGTATTGTAATAAGATTGATTTCTTCCAACCAACATCATCATTTACGTATGGTGAGTTATATACGCATTGGGATATATCACATAGTTGGTACAAGCCATCTGAGTTTTATGGAGAGTGGTTAAACTATATGAATGATTATGGAATAACCAATTATCAGACTTATACGTATAACGATATAATAAACAACAATTTTACATCTTCCGATATAAAACCAATACGCGGAAGTATCATCTATGTATATCAATTGAATAATAATGTTAAGAACTATTTGTTTGCAGGATATGTTGTTCAATCAGATAGTATTTATAACGAAAGTATAGTATATTACCATAATTCCCCTAGTGGCGGATCAGGAAAAACATTGACTTATTTATTGTCAAGTAACTATAGTACAATCAGTAATACTATTCGTGTTACAATTATTAATCCTTTTTGATGATTGTATTGTAAACTGATTTATAGGTATATTTAATGAGGAGGTAATTATTATGAAAAAAGCTATTATTGCAGTAATTGCTTGTATGACGGCAGCGGGGGGAGCATTATACTCTTTATCCGGTTCAGCCGCCAGCACGATCGATCCGGATAACAAATCCTTCAATTCGGGAGCAGCAGACGAAGCTGTGGCGGCAAGCGTCACTGATACAACACCGGAACGGATCTCTCCGGCGTTCACCCCGGTAAAACGAATAAAGGGTGATCTTTCAGAGGTTTTAGACATGGCAGCCAGTGAGGATAATGTAATGCTATATGACCGTTTTGAGAAGGTTTATGGTTACAAAGTGTATTCCGGTAATCAATCGAACGGCGACGATGATCTTAAGCTGATACTGGTAGGCGGCGAGCTTAATACAGAACGTTTCAATGAAATGTTAAGGAAGATGGTAAAGGACGGATATGCATATCAGGGAATAGATATGTTGGAAGGTAAGGATTTCCTATCAGATGAATACATTCTGAACTATTGTGATCTTATGAACATGATGTGCAATGCATACAATGACCCTGCTTATGAGATATCTGATACTGATAGAGTAAGACTTTTGAACAATATGGAGCTTAGTATAGACAATCTTTTTGAATACGTCAGAAATCATTCCGGACAAGCCTCTGAAGAAGTAAAGGAAACCATAAGATATGAACAGCAGACCTTGGCTGCAGAATACGGATATGAGCCCTTCACGACCCCCGCATTTATGGCTGATTAACGCCCGGATATTTATTAAAGCATATAACATTATCAGATAACCCCTATACCCAAGCCCGCAAGTCATCAACTGGCTTGCGGGCTTTGCGGCAAATACAGAGAACACATTTTCTTGACACGATCCGATGGAGGTAGTAAAATTAGTATTATTTAAGAACTGATCGTATCCGCCCAATAACCCCGCGCCATGCCGAATTGAAGAAACCATGGTAAAATAAACTCCGAATAGAAATACTCCAATGAAGT
>ONRO01000374.1 GCA_900320235.1 uncultured Eubacteriales bacterium | reverse complement strand
TCATAATTTATTCTTTTTTATTGAAATTTTACGCTTATATTCATTTATAGAAAAATATCAGGGCTGCCACACTGCGTTTATTTTACGTTTGTGCGACAGCCCCGATTTGCTTGTTTTGGCGATTTTGAATTTTCCGGCAAATTGAGCAAAAAATTAGCAAAGGGGAAAAATTATGCTTACTTATCTGATCAATGTAACAAGCGATATGCTTGCATTGTCACTTTTAATCGGTATGATAACCGCATTTACAGATACATATTGTAAAAGCAGCGGAAAAATCATCGCAAGGATCGGCATTAGTCTCGGTGTTATAGCTGCAGGTGTAAGAGCCTATTTTACCAATACCCGACGGATGAAAAACGGATGGATGATCGGTACTTATGGTTACGGCTTCACTTTGGGATTGTTGGTGCTGACACTGATAATTCTCGCCGTATTCGGATATTTTCTTATGAGAAAGCCGGAAAAGTCAAAAATGAAAACCGCTTCAAGTTGGGTGATATCCATTGTTTTTGCTCTTCTTACGACAGCGGCGCTGTATTCCTCTCTTCCGAATGTGCTTGTCTATCCCTTCCAGTTTGATACAGGAGGGAACGGTATCATATCCTCGGAATTCTTCCAAAGGCTTGGTGGCTATCTTTTGGGTGTGATTATCTGTCTGGTCTCCTGCCTTGGCGTATATAAGTTATATATGTGTGCAGCACTGAAAGGAATAAAGGCTGTACCCTTCACGACAATGTGTATTGCGCTTATCCTATATGGAGTTTTTTCTTTCGGCAGACTCATGGCGGTGCTTACAACAAGAAAGATAATCGACAGCGCGGAGCTTTTCAGCTTTTCAGCGCAGAGCAACAATCTTGCACATTGGTACACCTACGGATTATTTATCCTTGCGCTTATTACGGCAATAGCTTTTATCATAGGGTGCTATACTAAGAAAGAACCGTATTCTACAAAAGCTCAGCACAGAAAGCAGCGTGCCTTATGGAGGAGTGGAAGGAGATATTCAGTCGTACTGACAGTATGCTTTATCGCCGGGATACTCTGCTCCACCCTGTTCGTTGAAATGAATAAGGTGGTTATCCGTGAAGCACCGGTAGAGGAGCCGGTTATAGTGAAGGATAAATCAGGCGAAGATAAGGAGCTTCAGGTACCTTTAGAAATGGTAAGCGACGGTCATCTGCACCGCTTCGGATATAAGACAACAGAAGGAAATAATGTCAGATTCATCGTGGCTCTGAAACAGGAAAATACAAGTAATTATGGTGTGGGTCTTGATGCCTGTGAAATTTGCGGAGAGGCAGGCTATTACGAAAATAATGCCGGTCAGATCGTCTGCAAAAAATGCAATGTAATAATGAACCGCACTACTATCGGAATGAAGGGCGGATGCAATCCTATTATAATAGATTATGATATGGATGAAAATGCCATTACTGTTCCTGTTTCGGAAATGGTAAAGAATCAGAATGTTTTCAAGAATTAGGGAGGGCAGAAAATGTTTTTCAGAATGATCACAGGGGCATTCCGCCGTCAATGGAAAAAATGCTGATGATAGCTCTGACCGTAGCACTCGGTGCGTCCATTGCAACAGCAATGCTCAATGTTATGCTGGATGTCGGCGATAAGATCAATGAGGAGCTTAAGGCTTACGGCTCAAATATCACAGTCGTCCCAAGCTCACAGGCTGTTATGTTAAATCTTTATGATGTTGAAGATGCAGAAACAAAGGAAGAATATCTTAAAGAAGAAACGCTGGGCGAATTACTGACGATATTCTGGGCAAATAATATTACGGATTTCGCCCCTGTTCTTGATACCGATGTAACAATAAATAATGAGAATGTAAAACTGATCGGAACATGGTTTGACCATCACTTTGAATTCGTTAAAAAGGGAACAACATATCAGCGTGATACAGGAATCATCAATCTCAGAAGCTGGTGGGATATAACCGACGGAGAATGGCTGGATGAGGTTAAGCTCAGCGGCGAAAACTACGCAATGATCGGCAGACAGCTTGCAGACACTTTAGGAGTAAAAGCAGGAGATCCTTATAATTGCAGTAACGCTTGTAGGTAGTATACCGGCTATCAGAATGATACTCAGACTTCGCCCGTCGGAAGTCCTCCACGGCGGTCATTAATGGGAGGAACAGAAAATGAATAAGAAACATCGTATGTTTATCAGAATGGTTTTAGCGTCTCTGCTCAGGCGGCGCTCGAGAATGATAGTTGCGCTTTTAGCTATCGTAGTGGGAGCAACCATTCTTTCGGGTCTGGGGCTTATCTATTATGATGTTCCCCGTCAGATGAGTTCGCAATTCAGAAGCTATGGGGCTAATGTTATTCTTACTCCCTCCGGCAGCTCTGATATGAATAAAAACGAAATAGAAAAAAGCATTTCGCTTCTTCCTGCGGATAAGTTAGAGGGATATACACCATACAGATATGAAAACACAAAGCTTAATAATCTTCCTGTCACCATTGCAGGAACGAATTTTTCCTCAGTTCTTAAAACAAGTCCCTATTGGCATATTTCGGGAGAGCTGCCCGACGGGAAGGGTAAAGCTCTTGTAGGTAAAAAGACAGCAGAAAAATTCGGTCTCAGCACAGGTGATAACATCAGCTTGATGAATTCATTTACAGTAACAGAGGATACAGAACTGAAAGATATTCCTGATTACGAGATTTATACCGACCCTAAGACAGGTGAAAAATACTGCGACCATACTCTTGATCTTAAAATATCGGGTATTCTTGAAACGGGCGGCTCGGAGGAGGAATATATTTATGTTACCATCGACGATGCAGCATATCTGATGCTGAGTGATCGAAGCTGCGATATCGTTGAGGTCAGCATAGCCGCTGGAAAGGATGAGCTGACGAACTACCTTGATAAGATAAACAGCAGTTTTGATGCCATTGAAGCAAAACCGGTAAAGCGAGTCACCGCCTCCGAAAGCACCGTTCTTTCAAAGCTTGAGGCTCTGGTGCTTATTGTCACCGTAGTCGTACTTGCTCTTACAATGATATGTGTTGCAACTACAATGATGGCGGTAATAGCTGAAAGAAGGCGTGAGATCGGTCTGCGTAAGGCACTCGGAGCGCTCAATTCGAGTATTATTGCAGAATTTTTATCCGAAGGGATAGTTTTAGGCGCGATCGGAGGTATAATTGGTTCTGTTCTGGGCTTTTGGTTTGCAAATGCAGTCAGCATGAATGTTTTTGGTAGTTCAATAACCTTCCGTGTGCTGCTTATCCCGGCGGCAATAATTGCATCCGTTGCTGTCACAGGTCTTGCGTGTCTTATACCGATCAAGGGAGCAGTAGATGTAGATCCGGCATTGGTTCTTAAAGGTGAATGATCAGGAGGAATAAGAATGAAATTATTGGAGCTTAAAAATATCACAAAAAGATACGGGAGCCTTTATGCTCTCGATAAGGTCAATCTGAGCATAGACAAGGGTGAATGGATAGCCATTATGGGGCCGTCAGGCTCAGGCAAAAGCACTATGATGAACATAATAAGCTGTATGGATAAGCCAACAGAAGGACAGGTTATTTTCGACGGAAGGGATATTACAAAGGACGGCAGAAGAAAACTGACGGAATTTCATCGTGATAAAATAGGACTTGTATTCCAGCAGTTCCACCTTATCAATTATCTGAATGCTGTGGAAAACGTCATGGTCGCCCAGTATTATCACAGTATGCCTGATGAAAAAGAAGCTCTGGAGGCTTTGGAGCGTGTCGGGCTTAAAGACAGGGCAAAGCATCTTCCCAGCCAGCTTTCGGGCGGCGAACAGCAGAGAGTCTGCATCGCAAGAGCACTTATCAATTCTCCGGAGCTTATTTTAGCCGATGAGCCCACAGGCAATCTTGATGAAGCGAATGAAAACATTGTCCTTGATTTGTTCAGACAGCTTCACAAGGAAGGTACGAGCCTTATCGTAGTTACCCACGACCCGGAGGTCGGTGAAGTCGCAGAACGTGTGGTACGGCTTGAGCATGGAAAAATAATTTCTGATAAGAAAAACAAACAGTTTACCGAATGATGCGAGGTGAATATCAATGAGTAAAAAGAGTTTCATAGCAGCACTGATTGCTGTTATGTCATCAGCCGTAATTGTTTTATCATTTTCAGCTTGTGGCAGTGACAGCAGGAATACTGAATATATTGACGGTACATATACCGGCAGAAGCAGTGATTTTAAAGAGGATGAAAGCGGAAACGGTGCCGGTTACGGCGAGGTTACCATAAAGATAGAAAACAATAAAATAGCCGATTGTACCTTCATGATGTACGAGCTTGACGGAACATTAAAGGATGAAAACTACGGCGCAGACCTTTCCCGCGAGAACCGTCTGAAAGCACAGAAGGCAGTACAGTCTGCGGATAAATACGCATCGGGGGTTATCGGCAAAAGTTCTGTCGATGATATTGATGCTATCAGCGGTGCAACTATTTCTTGTAATGAATTCAAAGAGGCAATAAACGATGCGCTGAAAAAAGCAGAAAAGACATCTTGAACATTTATCCGGGAGGAATTGATATGAGAGCCGGAAAAACAGCATTACATATTATTCTGAGCCTGACAGCAGTTTTTTTGCTGGTCGGGCTGCCCAGCTTGTATATTCTCGATCAGACGACAGAAGAGCAGCCGGATGCAGTTTCGGGCGCAAGCATAAAGCTGCCGGATAAGCCATCAGGAGAGTATGTGATTCTGATTAACCGTTCACTTCACGAGGATACATTCGACGATTGGGTCGCTTTTTTCTGTGACGGCGAGCTGAACGTCATTTTTGATGATATAAACTGCATAGCGTCTCAATCGGATGCTGACGCTCTGAAAATGGCAGACCGACTTATTGCTCAACTTCCGGAAAATCAGATGAAGCTTCGCACGGAAAACCCGACTCTGCTTGTTTCCAAAGCAGAAAACGGATGTATTGATGCCGCAATTTTTTCAAAGGAAATGGCGGATGCAATGAAGCTCAGAACCGATTCGGATGATAATATTGCCTGTATCATAATAAAGGGCGGTGAGAATGAAAAATGAGAAGGATAAATATTTTTGTTGTTATTGGCATAATAGCTGCCTTTATTTTTCATGCTGTTTCCGGAAGTATGAGGTTGTTCGGTGCGGATGCAGGCTCTCCGCAGATCTCCGCATGGATATGTATTACGCTTGTTGCTATCCACGTTATCATCACAGCTGTTCTGACGGCAAAGACCCTTATTTCAATAAAAAAGAGCGGAAAGAGTTATTTCAGGGAAAATCTGCTCTTTTGGGCAAGAAGGATCAGTGGCTTTGCGCTGCTGATACCTCTTGTTATGCATGTTATGATATTCAGCGGAACAGGCGATGAAGCCTACAGGCTTGTTTTCTTTCACAGCGGCAGACTTATCTCGCAGATACTGATGGTAGTCGCTCTGGGTTTGCATATTCTGACGAATGTCCACCCCCTGCTCATTGGTCTTGGAGTAAAGCATCACGGGGTACTTTCTGCTGATTCTTTGTTTGTACTTACGGTATTCTTACTATTCTGCTGCGGCGCATTCTGTGTTTATTATTTGCGGTGGATGGCATTTTGAATTTGGAGGTAAAAGGAAATGATAATAAATAAAAATAAATGTAAAATTGCATTTACTGATATTCTTTTTTCAGGTTTAAGCATTCTTTATCTTGTCGGCATAAAGCTGTGGTTTCCCGTCTGTGGGGTATCGGGAGATATGGTGATGAGTTGCCATTGGGCAGGAGAGGTGTTGTTTGCACTTTCGGTACTGCTGGTAATTATTTCACTGATACATATGGTGATACCCGATGAAAGGATAAAAGCAGGCATTGATATTTCAGGTGCCGGTATTGCAGTTCTTTCCTTAATGATACCGGGAAATATAATAAACCTTTGCAAAAACAGCGAAATGCAGTGCAGGACGAATACATCTCTATGGACTATAATATTTATGGCGGTTATTTGTGCTGCTCTTTGCGCGGATGCATTTATATATCTCAGGCTTCATTCGGGCAAAAAGCATAGCAGAGATAATACGGAGAAAAGCTTATGAGATTTTCACTTAGTATTGCATTTAAAAATATCTGCCGCAGGCCTGTCAGAACTGTCCTGATGTGTATCATTGTTTTCATTCTGTCCTTTTCTGCATTTATAGGCGGATATCTTATCATAAGCCTTCAAAACGGTCTTGACGGGTACCGTGCAAGACTCGGCGCGGATATCGTAGTAGTTCCCTCGTCTGCACAGGGACACGGGACAGTGGACAATGTTCTTTTGCAGGGAATAACAGGAAATTATTATATTCCGCAGAGCAGCCTTGAAAAGCTTGAGGGGATAGATGGCATAGAGAAAAAAGCCTGCCAGTTCTATCTGACCTCCGCAAAGGCAAGCTGCTGCAGTTCAAGAGTACAGATCATCGGCTTTGACACGGAAATGGATTTTACCGTTATGCCATGGATAAACGGTTTGAATACAGATATTAAAGACGGGGATATTATAATCGGGGCAGATATTGCATATCCTGCCGACAGCAGCCTGCGTTTTTACGGAGAAAGCTATCATGTGGCAGGCCAGCTTGAAAAGACAGGAACAGGACTTGATAATGCTGTTTTTACAGATCGCAGCACTATAAGTAAAATGGCAAAGTCGGCTTCGGATACACTTGAACGGGAAGCACTGAAAGAGCCGTTGTAAACGATGAACAGTTTGTTGCTTCCGTCAGCAGTACAATGGGGATAGGAAATGCCGGCATAAGTACTTCGCTGTCCCTGCCGTCTGTTATCGGAAAAAAAGGAGTATCTTCAAGGATATCCGTTGAAATGTCTCCTTCTGAAACAGAGATTTTTGAAAAAAGCGCTGCCGGAATGTCAGAAATACTGCGCACTAATCTTTGAACCGAGAAAAACGGAGGTATGGCTGCTATGAACGAAAGCGGTAAAAAAACAGAAAAAAAACAGAAAAAAACAATGAACCTGCAATCAATATTATCGGTGCAGGTCTTGCAGGGCTTTCGGCTGCACTTACTCTTGGCCGTATGGATATACCCTGTCGTCTGATCTCTCCGATGCCGTCTGAACGGGCACAGTCCGTTATGGCGGAGGGAGGTATAAATGCTTCGCTTGATACAATGGGAGAAAACGACAGCACGCAGGAGCATTTCAAAGATACGATGAATGGCGGCGTATATCTTGCCGACCCGAATGCCGTCTGGAATCTGTGCAGCAATGCTCCAGAAACGGTAGATATGCTCTGCTCGCTGGGAGCGGCTTTGAAACTAAAAAACGGCAGACCGATACTCCGTAATTTCGGCGGACAAAAGAAAAAACGCACTGCCTACGCCAAAAGCAGCACGGGAAAAATACTTATGACTGCTCTTATTGATGCAGTACGGAGATATGAAGCCGAGGGGCTTATAAAACGATATTCCCATCACAGACTGAATTCGCTTGATATTTCAGACGGTGTATGCCGTGGAGTGACCGTCCTTGAT
>ONRO01000255.1 GCA_900320235.1 uncultured Eubacteriales bacterium | reverse complement strand
GCAAAAACAGCAAGCGGATAAATCACATAGCTTTCAAGAATATTTACATCAAAGACAATATATTTTGAACCCATCATTTTAAATATTCCGCCGACAGCAAGCTGACTGAACGGTTCAGTAAGAAGAACAGCGATTATGACAGCCGCAGCCATCAGAATAGCAATTCTGATAGTCTGCCAAAAAATGATGGAATGGTTTTTAAAGCCGATTGCCTTCAAAAGAGCTATTTCGCTTCGTTCCTTTGTAAGGAAAGATTTTTCCATAAGAACTACAAGAAGAGTATTAATCATCATAACGATCAGAATAATAAAGCTTTTTGTATCGCTCAGGGCACCGGCAACGCCGCCGATAGAATAGTCCACATATTCGCCCGCGGTACGGAATTTATAATCAGGAAAAAGCTCCTTGATTTTATCATATCTTTCGCTGAGCTGAGAAGCGGAAGGATTATCTTTAAATCTTATCTGATAGCTGAAAAAACCGAGAACCTTTGAAAAGTCCATTTCAAGTTTGTCATTCAGACGGATTCCTTCACCCATATTGTTCATGCACTGAAGCAGTGCAGTAACAATAAATTCCTCATTATCAGTGCCGGTTTTTATCTTGACTTTATCACCGATACCAATATTCAGCTTGTTTGCAGTAATATAGCTTATTGCGATCTCGTCCGTATTTTCCGGAGGAGTACCTTCAATGTAAGCGTATTGGTCAGTTGTTGTACCTGAACCGAGAAAAGCAAGTGAAACCAGATTTTTATCATCGCAGCTGACAGAAAGCTTGAAAACCGATTCTGAGAAGCATTCAGCAGGGATATCATTTTCAGCGAGCAATCTTTCCATTTCTTCAAGATACTCAGCTCTGAGCTTCTGACCGTCGGGACGGTTGTATTTTTCTGTTGAAGCCTTATCTTCAAGAGCAACATCACATTCAGCCATTGAAAACCAGGATATAAGCCTGGGGCTTTGCAGAGTTGTCATAGTATTGAGAATGATAGTTATCATCAGAATTCCGACAATAAAGGTAACAGTCATTACTGCAAAATGTCTGAAGCCGCTCAGGATATCATTGACCGCCATAAAAATAACAGGACGGGACGGATTAGCAGAGAGTGAGAGCAGACCTTTTTTCTTGTAGCGTTTACCGCTTTCCCCGTTGCGGATTGCATCGACGGGTGTGAATTTTCTGACCTTACCCGTACTCAGCCGGCAGAACGATACAATAATAACAACAACAGCGAGAGCGCAGATCATGTTGACAAGGAAACCGTTTCCGGAATCGATAATAATATTTTTAGAAGACTGGGAGATCATCATATTTCCGAAAGGAATACCGCACAAGAAACCAATCAGAGCGCCGACAACAGCCATAGCGAGATATTTAATCATATAAAGAGTCTGAATTTTGCTGTTTTTTATGCCTATTGCCTTCAGAACTCCGATCTCACGGTATTCCTCATTAATGGTGAAGCCGATAGTGAATTTGAGCAGGACAAGAGAGATAATAATAAGGCAGATGCTGACGATCAGGAAAATACCTGAAATTATCATATCGAGAATGTAGGTAAGTTTAATAACTTCTCTTGTACCGGTAAAAGCAATGCCGTCAATAGTGCTGACAGTATTTTCCACTTTGCTCAGATCATCTGTTGCGATGTTGAGGATTTGACCCTTGAACATATCATATTTGCTGTCAGTACTGTTTCTGACAAATTTATCAAAATCGCTGCGGCTGATAATAAAACGTGGGGTGCCCATCATTTCGGAGCCAAAGAGAACTTCCAAAAAAGTACCTTTTACAGTGAAATGTCCTGTATAACCTCCTGAGGTTATCTGTAATTCAGCGCCGATCGGGATATTATTTTTCTTCATAAAAGAACTCTTAAGATAGATATCACCTTCATTGATTTTAGTAAGCTCATTTTTATCTGAGTCATAGATCCTGATGCTGATATCATCAATACTGTTCAGCAGACCGGTTGATGAAAGATCTGTGGTTTTGCCGTTGTATTTGATAGAGTTTTCATTCAGATAAAAAATATTTTCGCTTTTAACTGAAGTCACACAGCCGAGGGAATTCAGTTCCTTTTCAGCCTTCTCAGCGGCTTTCAGACCGATAGTTGCAACAAAATAATCATTAGCCCCCGAGAGATCAAGAAATTTATCTGTTGCGGAAGATATAGATAGCATTGTGTTTACGCTTGAAGATACAAACATGACAGACAAGATCATGAAAATCAGAAGAATGGTATTCATGGTTTTTTTTCTTTTCAGATCACGTTTTAAAATACCGAGATACATATTGTTCCCTCCTGTGATTTATTGTAATTATATTATAAAGTTTAAATTATTAAAAAATCATTAAATAAAAAAATAAAAGAAAATAAATGAAAAGCAGGTACAAAAAATATCAAATTCTGAAGAAACCGTAAGTCTTAAATAAGCCGTGGTATAGTCTGAGGAGAGAAGGCAGAGTAGTTCAGTAAGATAACAGTAAGATAACAGGATAAAAAATAGTCGATTTTAAATAATAAATGTGGTAGAATAATCTATATAGATGTAGCTGTACTGCTAAAAAGAAAGTATAACATTTTCTGAATCAGTTTTTATCCGGATAACAGTGAGTAGTATGGCTGATTTTAAGAATAATTGTTCGGAGTGATATCGTCAGACGGATAATAAGAGTTATTACTAAGTATCTGATAGTAATTTACAGTATGTCCAGAATGGTTTTAAATTCATCTGATTTGAACTGACTAAGGTAATTGCTTTTTTCACAGCAGAACAGGATTTTCATATTGTTTCTGAGCAAATAAAAAACACATCGGCATCAGTGGGTTTAATAATAATACAGTCTTTCAGAATAGCAGAAAAGACATGTAAGTTCTGAATGTGTTTTCTGAAAAGAAACAGAGCGGAAAATTCAGCTGAAATAAATATTAACCTGTCTGAATGTTACTTTCCTTTGGTAAATAAGTATATTTTTCCATTATTATTTTGCAAATCGACTGACAAGGTGACGCTTCAGGAGGAAGTACCCCGGGCACTTTATTCACATTTTCAATAGCATGAAAAAGTTTTACTCCGGTACTGCCAGGGCTTTTTGAGCCTGAACTGCTGATATCATTTCTGTAATATTTTTATACAAAGTATTCCGGTATTTTTTGTACATTACAAATAAGAACATAAAAAATTAAACATCCATGCATATCAGACATTAAATAACAGAACGCCTGGAAAAGATAACAGAATGCTAATACTATGAATCATCAGGAGAAAGAAAAATGAATATACATTTTCTGGAAATAAAAAAAGACAAAGCCCATTCTGAAGAAATAAAGAAGCTGTATCATTCCGCTTTTCCGTCAGATGAGCGTGCACCGTACAGAATGCTTATGCGTGGGGCAAAAAAAGAAAATATTGATTTTTTAAGTTGTCATGACGGAAACGAATGGATCGGAATGATATATGTAGTAAATTATCTTGATATGAGTTACGTTTTCTATTTTGCTGTGGATGATAAAAAAAGGGGCAAAGGATATGGAACGGCAATACTCAGGGCAGCTCAGAAAAAATACAGTGGAAGACGTTTGTTTCTTGCAATAGAAGAAGTAGATGAAAAATACGACAATTACAAGCAGCGCACAGACAGACTGAAATTCTATGAAAGAGCAGGATTTATCCGTACAGGTCAGAAGATGCAGGAAGGAAAGGTTATTTATGATCTGATGGGAATAGGAGGAAGAGTGAGCAATAAGGAATATCGCAGGCTGATAAGAAGCTTTGCAGGTTTAGTCTTGTTGTTTTTTACTATGAGAATAATCGAGGATTAATACTGTATTTCTTTGAGAAATTATTATGGTCTTGAAAGTATTTTTGATTTAGAAAGTGCTGAAAAAAGATTGAATTGGTGAACCTGAAAACAAAGCAGAGCCGGAGAAGTGTTGTGTTGTCGGAAAGACAGATAAAGCCAGGAAATACTTTACAAAACAAAAAGGGGTTGTCGCGTAAATGAATTGCGGCAGCCCCGAAATATTAAATTATCTGATCCACTTATCAGCGGGAGTAGGTTTGTCAAAT
>ONRO01000039.1 GCA_900320235.1 uncultured Eubacteriales bacterium | reverse complement strand
GTTTTACTCCGGCACCGCCCGGCTTTTTGAGCCTGAACTGCTGATATTCTTTCTGCCTAAAAACACCCAGAATTATTTTACACGAACGCCACCACCGTAATGCACCCTTGTTTACATTATTACTGCGCTCTGACTGAAAACAAATTCAAACAGAGAAAAAAGAACCCCGATAACACCGGAGTTCTTTTTAAATAAATCAATCATATCAGCCTTCTTCCGTCGCAGTACTTGCAGATGAGCATATCGCCGCCTGCTTCTACAAAAACATCCGGAAGATATTTTTCTGTGCTTGTAATACATTTCGGATTTCTGCATCGGAAGGGATGTGATGGCATTACTCTTGCAGGGTATTTCTTTTCCCTGTTTTCAAGAAGCTTCATTATCAAAGCCATTCTGCCATACATTCCGTATACAGTCTGCTCAAAGTATTTTGCTCTGTCATCATAATCGACTTCTACATCTATTTCATCTACCCTTGGAAGTGGATGGAGTATCTTCATATTCTTTTTTGCGGTTTTTAGTTTTTGCTTATCGAGAATAAAGACACCGTGCTGTCTGTTATATTCCTCAATACTTGCAAATCGTTCTCTTTGGATTCTTGTCATGTAAAGTACATCAAGCTGCGGAATTGCGTCTGCAAGACTTGGAATTTCCTTATATGTACATTCTGATGCATTGATTATATCCTTGATATACTGTGGTATGGTAAGCTCGGGGGTTGAGATAAGAATAAACCTGTTTCCCCTGAAGGTTGACATAGTTTTTATTAGTGAATGTACAGTTCTGCCATTTTTCAGATCGCCGCACAATCCTATTGTAAGGTTGTCAAGTCTTCCCATCTCATTATGAAGCGTTACTACATCGGTTAGTGTCTGTGTCGGGTGGAGATGTCCTCCGTCGCCCGCATTCACCACAGGAACAGGTGAATACATTGCAGCGGCGGCGGCTGTTCCCTCAAGCGGATGGCGGATCGCTATTATATCTGTATATCCTCCCACAACTGTTATCGTATCCTTCAGGCTTTCGCCCTTGGCTACACTTGAATTCTGAGGATTATCAAAGCCTATGATTGTTCCCCCGAGTCGGAGCATCGCCGTCTGAAAGGACATCTGTGTTCTTGTTGACGGCTCATAAAACAGTGTTGCAAGGATCTTTCCCCTGCAAACATCTGCATAATCCGCCGGTTTTTTTCTGATATCATCTGCAAGGCGGATAACATTCATCAGTTCGTCATGTGTAAGGTCTGTCAGATCAAGTACATTTCTTGTTTTCATTATTATCACCCATTCTTTTCTTTCTTTCAAGGAAACACTATATAAAAGGTTAACTCAACTGATGTAGTAATTGTAGTGAGCTGTCTGTGTGGTTTTACCCTGATCCCCGCTGCCGGTAAAAATATTTCTGCATTTCCTTAATAGTATACCATCTTTTATGTTCAAACGCAATATTACTGAGCTTCTTTAGCTTCTTTTTCTGATAATTCAGAAAAATGCCCACCGGGTTTTATTCGGTGGGCATGATTATTATTTATTATTGAAAAGTGAGATGATATCCATATATGAATCATCTGAATCTCCGCTTGTTGACGGCTGCGGCTTGGGCTCAGGTCTGCTAGGCTGCTGCGGAACTGTTGTATTCGCATTCGGGAATATCGGTGCTTCCTCCTGACGCGGCTGCGGAGCCGGTGTAGGAGCAAACGGATTAAAGCTCGGCTGCGGCTTGGGCTGTACCTGAGACTGAGGTCTGGAAACTCCGCCGAAACGATTCGGTTCCTGTCTTACAGGTGCGCCGTACTGGAACGGTGACGGTGCCTTCTTTTCATCCTTCTTTGCAGAAGGTGAATAGCTGTCAGTTGTCGGGAAACCTGTTGCGATAACGATCACGCTGATCGCATCCTCCATTTCCTCATCGAGAGCTGCACCCCAGATGATGATAGCATTTTCATCAGCCTGCTCTGAGATCATTGTTGAAGCCTCCTGGATCTCATCGAGTCCGATATCCGGAGAAGCCTTGATATTTACGATAAGTCCCTTTGCACCCTGGATTGATGTGCCGAGAAGCGGACTTGAGATAGCATTCTGAGCAGCGATCTTTGCCTTATCCTTGCCTGATGCAACGCCTACGCCCATAAGCGCATAGCCTGCATCCTTCATTACTGATGTAACATCTGCAAAGTCAAGGTTAACAAGACCAGGAATAACGATAAGATCAGTTATGCTCTGTACGCCCTGACGGAGAACATCATCTGCTGCAAAGAAAGCATTCTGAAGAGTTATCTTTTCCTCACTTATATGTTTGAGTCTTTCGTTAGGGATTACAATAAGAGAATCAACATGCTGCTTCAGGTTTGAGATACCGTTTTCAGCCTGTTCCATTCTTCTCTTTCCTTCAAAAAGGAAGGGTGTCGTAACAATGCCGACAGTAAGAATACCCATTTCCTTTGCTACTTCGGCTACTATCGGAGCTGCACCTGTACCTGTGCCGCCGCCCATTCCGGCAGTTATGAATACCATATCTGTATCTTTGAGTACTTCAGCGATCTGCTCTCTGCTTTCCTCTGCTGCCTTCTGACCCACTTCCGGCTTTGAGCCTGCGCCCTTGCCGTGAGTGATTTTTTCGCCGATCTGCATTTTAAGTGTAGCCTTAGAGCGGTTAAGTGCCTGCTGATCAGTGTTGATTGATATAAACTCAACACCTGTTACATAATCGATCATACGGTCAATAGCGTTTCCGCCGCCGCCGCCTACTCCTACTACTTTAATGTGTACAACACTGTCAATTTCATTATTTTCAAATTCGTAAGGCATTATTTATACTCCCTTCAAATAAACATCTTGCCCTCTGATATGGCAGATAATTTTGACATATTAAAATACAACTATTAATAATTTACCACTTTTCAGGAATAATTTCAATACATTAGTCAAAATTTTCGTTTTATTTATAATTCTTAATCTTACTGCACAAATTTATAATATAAAATTTGGTGATTTTAACAGATGATTATTATTCTTCGCTATAATTTGTATCATAGCCGTCATATGTATCATATGTATAATCTGTTGTCTGATCATCAGCAGTATAATCGTCAGTGGTATCATCATCTCCGGTGGTATCATCTGTATCATAATTGGTATAGGTATCATCACCGGTATATGTGTCGTCTGGTGTATAATCGTCTGTTGTATAGTCATCTGTGTAATTATCGCTGTCTGTCAGACCATCATCTGTTGTATATGAATCGACGTATGTACCGTCGTCTGTATAATTATCACCGTAATCAACAGTACCGTAATCCTGATAATCCTCTGTTGTATTATCTTCTGCTGTGGTATTCAGATCATCTGTATTTTCAGTGCTGTCAGATAATGTTCCATCCGTATTTTCATCGGATGCAGCATCATCAGTATTTTCACTGTTTTCCTGATTCTGTGCAGCTTCCTCAGCTTTTTTCTTTTCAGCCTCCTGCTGTTCTTTTTTCTTCTTTTCTGCCTCTTCCTTCTTTTTCTTTTCCTCAGCGGCTTTACGCGCGATCTCCTCTGTATCTCCGGTTATTTTCAGATATGATTTTCCGCCCTCACTTGATGCAAGTGATACATCAAGTGTTCCAAGCATATGATCATTCAC